>DATJHZ010000454.1:0-7234 GCA_035493595.1 Cyclobacteriaceae bacterium
GGAACTCCCGGTTTCACATCTGGTAAAAAGGAAAACAAGTTAGGTATGCGCGCATCTGAAACTGCCGAACTTATCTTTACAGATTGCCGCATCCATAAGTCGCAAGTGATTGGTGAAGAAGGATATGGCTTTATTCAATCCATGAAAGTTTTGGATGGCGGACGAATTTCTATTGCTGCATTGGGTCTCGGCATTGCCATGGGAGCGTACGAAGCTGCATTAAAATATTCAAAAGAGCGTCACCAATTTGACAAACCAATTTCAAGTTTTCAGGGCATTGCGTTCAAATTGGCGGACATGGCCACTAAAATAGAGGCCGCTAGGTTATTGACCTTCCGTGCCGCAGACATGAAAAGCCGAGGGCTTGATGTTAATAAGGAGTCAGCTATGGCCAAACTTTATTCATCAGAAGTGGCCGTAGAAACAGCCAATGAAGGAGTTCAGATTTTTGGCGGATATGGCTATACCAAGGATTTTCCGGCCGAAAAGTATTACCGTGATGCCAAGCTTTGCACTATTGGTGAGGGCACATCAGAGATTCAGAAGCTGGTAATTTCGAGATCTATACTAAAATAGTTGCAAAATTGCATTCCATTAAAGTATCTTTGCGATCCAAATTTTAAAGAATATGTTGATTATTAACGTAAAAGAAAACGAATCTATTGATAAGGCTCTTAAGCGCTTTAAAAAGAAATTCGAAAAAACAGGTGTTTTGAAGGAATTACGTGCCCGCACAGCTTTTGAGAAACCATCTGTAACTCGCAGAACTGAAATCAAGAAGGCTGCTTACATCGAGAAGCTTCGCTTGAAAGAAAACAGTTAATCTGTCAATCTGATTTTATTTTGAATAAAATGGAATAAGAGCTCAGGCTTTTATCCACATTTTATGCTCAATCTATACACAATCCCCTTTAAGAACTTTCTTAAAGGGGATTATTTTTTTACATTGCTATATAACAGTTGGGCAGGCGTAGCTAGTAGCAATGGTAGATTCTTTCCTTAAATACCTCCAATTCGAGAAGCGTGTCAGCCAGCATACTGTACTGGCATATCAAAACGATCTTCATCAATTCAGCATATTTCTTTCTGGTACTTTCAATGAACAATCTCCTGAGAAGGCAGACTATGGAATGATTCGTTCCTGGATTGTTCAACTTTCGGAATCAGACATCGAGCCCAAGTCGATCAATCGGAAAATAGCAACGCTTCGTTCTTATTATAAACATCTTTTACGCCAAGAAGTAATAACAGTAACACCCATGACGAAAATCAGGGTGCTGAAAACAAAGAAGAAACTTCCAAGCTTTGTAAAAGAAGGTGACATGATAAATATGCTCGACAATGTCGTCTTTGAAGAAACATTGGATGGGTGGCGTGAGCGTCTTATTCTGGAACTCTTCTACGGTACGGGCATTCGTCTTTCAGAACTCATTCACCTTAAGGAATCGCAGATTGATCTCCTTAACAGAACAATTAAAGTTTTAGGGAAAAGAAACAAAGAAAGAGTAATACCTTTTTCAGGCAGTATCGTTTCTATTCTAGAAGGATATCTCAGAATAAGAAATAAAGAAGTAAGCATGAAGGGTCACGGATTCTTATTTGTTACAGATAGTGGTGAATGTTGTTACCCCATGATGATTTACAGAATTGTTAAAAAACATTTAGATGAACATACCTCAACTGATAAGCGAAGTCCACACGTGTTGCGTCATACATATGCAACACATCTTCTTAACAAAGGCGCGGAAATAAACGCCGTTAAAGATTTATTAGGCCACAGCAGTCTGGCTGCCACTCAGGTCTATACTCACAATACACTCGACAAGCTGAAGAAAGTCTTTGAACAGGCTCATCCTAAGGCGTAAACAATTTCTAACTAAACAATTCTCTATGTAAGACAATTACTTCTGACTTTACCGGTAGTCTGTTTGTTAACCGGATTTTTTTATGTTCAACAATTAAATTTTAACATTTATGAAGTTACAAGTTCATTCCATTCACTTCGATGCCGACATCAAGTTGATTAATTTCATTCAGAAGAAGATTGATAAGCTAGAGACGTTTTACGACCGATTAGTAGGTGGTGAAGTTTTCCTTCGACTGAACAACGAGGGTGTTGCAAATAAAACTGTTGAGATAAAAATTAAAGTTCCAGGAAACCAATTGTTTGCTAAAGAGCAGGCCAGATCATTTGAGGCTGCAACTGAACTTGCCACCACTGCATTACGCATGCAGTTGAAGAAGTTTAAAACTAAAATAAGAGAAGGAAGAGTTTAAATAAAAAAAGGGCTCCGTTTGGAGCCCTTTTCATTTATGCAATTTTAAAGGCTTTCTTTACCTGATCTACGTGATCCAGTTTTTCCCAAGGGAATAATTCAACCTTTACTTTCTTCTCGTTCTTCTTACCAGCATTGAAAACTTTCACTACTGTTTTTGGTTCGCGGCCCATGTGTCCGTAAGCAGCAGTTTCAGAATAGATTGGTGTTCTTAAGCTAAATCGTTGTTCAATAAAGTAAGGACGCATATCAAAGATCTTTTCTAATTTCTTAGCGATCTCACCATCATTCAAATTCACTTTAGCAGTTCCATACGTGTTTACGTATAAACCTACCGGCTTGGCAACACCAATGGCGTAAGCTACCTGCACAAGAACTTCATCACAAACACCAGCTGCAACTAAATTCTTAGCAATGTGACGTGTAGCGTATGCTGCAGAGCGGTCAACTTTTGAAGGATCTTTACCTGAAAAAGCACCACCACCGTGAGCACCTTTTCCACCGTAAGTATCAACAATAATTTTGCGACCTGTTAAACCTGTATCACCATGTGGTCCACCGATAACGAATTTACCTGTAGGGTTAACGAAATATTTTATATCGCTGTTGAAAAGTTTCTGAACACGCTTTGGAAATTTCTTCATGATGCGCGGCACAAGGATGTTAATAACATCATCCTCAATTTTCTTTAACATCACGCTATCCTTTGCGAAATCATCATGCTGTGTAGAAATCACAATGGCATCAATGCGTTGTGGTTTGTTGTCATCACTATATTCAATAGTAACCTGTGATTTTGCATCTGGACGAAGATAAGTCATCACCTTGCCTTCGCGACGGATAGCTGCAAGTTCTCTTAATAATGAATGTGCCAACTCAAGTGGCAAAGGCATGTAATTATCTGTTTCGTTGGTTGCATAACCAAACATCATACCCTGATCACCAGCACCCTGATCTTCTTTCTTTCTACGTTCAACACCCTGGTTGATATCTGCTGATTGCTCGTGAATTGCTGAAAGAATTCCACAGCTATTGGCTTCGAACATATACTCGCTCTTGGTATATCCTATTCTTCTAATTACTTCACGGGCAATGTCCTGAACTTCAAGATATGCTTCAGACTTCACCTCACCGGCCAACACTACCTGACCTGTTGTTACTAATGTTTCACACGCTACTTTAGAATTCGCATCATATGCTAAGAAATAATCAATAAGAGCATCAGAAATCTGATCTGCTACTTTGTCCGGATGGCCTTCAGAAACAGATTCTGAGGTGAATAAATAAGGCATAGTAATTTATAAGTTTTAGAGTTTGTAAGAACTTAATAAGTCGGCAAATTTAGATTGATTTACCGAAAACAAAAATCCTAATTTTTAGGGTATTATCAGTTAGCCAGGAAAAGGAAGATAGCAGGTAGTTTAGGAAGTTCGTCCTTAACCTTACGCCATGATTTAACGGGCTTTGTCTTTATATCTTCACCTACACCTGTTACATCTACTGCACGACATAAGAGTGTATTATCATTCAAATTGTTGATCAGGTTTTGCATCATTGATTTGTTTCGATAGGGTGTCTCTATAAAAATCTGCGTCTGATTTTTTGCCCTGGATTCCTTTTCTAAATCTTTGATAGCCTTTGAAGCCTCCTTACCATCAACAGGCAAGTAGCCATGAAATGCAAAATGTTGTCCGTTTAATCCTGATGCCATCAATGATAACAGTATCGATGAAGGTCCTACCAGTGGTATTACCTGCAACTCTTGCTCATGGGCATAATTAACAGCCAAAGCACCGGGATCAGCCACACCCGGGCAACCTGATTCTGAAATTATGCCAAGGTTAAAACCATCAGCAACAGGTTTAAAAAACTCTTTTAAAGCATCTTTTTTTGTGTCTTTATCCAGAATGTTAAATGATAATTCTTCAATTGATGAGTATATCTTCAAACTACTAAGATATCTGCGCGCGGTGCGAACATCTTCAACCAGGAAGTGCCTTATGTTCAGAAGCGCTTCACGTATTTGAAGCGGAATAACCTTTTCTGTTGTGTCTTCGGCAATACTTGTTGGTATTAAAAATATCTTTCCGCTATTACTCATCTGGTTTGTTTAAATCTTGAGAGCTGAATGCAATCTGATTCAACCGCTAAAATATAAATATCCAAGCTCAAAATTGGCTGTGCGGTTGTGCCCGGTCTCATTCTCAGGTTTATCAGGGTATAAGCCCCGAATTATAGCCAGGTAATACGCATCCAAAACCTGCTGAATTCAAATTTTATAAGTGCTTTTCAAAGTATGATTATTCAAACTGTTTCGTTTTTCTTTTATCCGAACAACACTTTAGTTTATTTGATCTTTATTTACGAATTTCAAGGTTTTTGACAGCGTGAAGCAGGTATTTCTATATTTTTTATTCTTTGGATTCTTTTCTGTTGCTTTAGCTCAAAAGCAAGACGATAAGAGCAGTTTAACTCCTATACATTTTCCCGATAGCGTTCGTATTGGCCTTGAAAAGACACATAAACTTGATGCCAGTGTTATTGCCCAAAGTTTTTTTACCGCATGGTGGAAGCTGGACCTGGAGCAACAAAAAATTATACAACGACAAACTATTTTAATGAAGAAAAAGGGGTACAAACTTTATCCCCATCTTTTTCATTATTACGCCGCAATATCCAATGCTTACAGCATCGAGCATGCAGACCCTTCCAAGATCACTAATTTTTTAAATGTTTCGCAAAAGGTTATTGAGCATTCTGATCCTACAAAGGGGTCGAGATTTTTTGAAACATGTCAGAGTTTTTTTCAATTTCATGCACTTCATTATGAAAAATCTTTCAGGCTCTATGTTCGTGACGATAGTTATCAATTTGATTACATAGAAGCAGCACCTCCAGTGAGTTGGGATGACACAACGAAAACGGAGACACAAACTGATTCATGGAATGATCCTGCTAATCAAAATCCAACTGCAAGTTTAGATGATCAACCCATCGACACAACACAGCAGGAAGTAATGCCAAGCTGGATGACTCCGGCACCTCCTCCATACATAGAAGGTCCTGTTCTTAAATTTGATGTAGCAACGCTGGTGTTTGTTACAAAATATGATTCGGTATTTTTAAAAGGCACTAAGGGTTCTTATTCCTTCAAAGACAACATTTTTGTTGGTGAACAAGGATCATTTGACTGGTCGCCTGCAGGGCTTAATCCCGATACTGTTAACTGTAACTTAACTACCTACAACTTTAATGTAGGCAGACCTGAGTTTAAAGCAGATCTTGTAAAGCTTACCTATGTTGGTCGTACACCCGGGTATATTCC
Source organism: Cyclobacteriaceae bacterium (assembly GCA_035493595.1). Taxonomy (GTDB): domain Bacteria; phylum Bacteroidota; class Bacteroidia; order Cytophagales; family Cyclobacteriaceae; genus DATCRE01. The sequence goes on from DATJHZ010000454.1 coordinate 5,602, forward strand.
AGGTAACTTTGAGTTTAAATCACAGGTGCGCAAAGATTCCGTTCTTTCATCCTATCCTCGATTCAAATCGTACCAAAGTAACGTTGCTGTACAGGGTGTTGGGAATCAACATGTAAAATATCACGGCGGTTTTGCTTTAACGGGAAATAAAATTTCCAGCGAGTCTGTCTCAGGTGATTATGCCGTAGTTGAAGTTGCCATTGACGGTACTCGCAAGTTTACAGCACGCTCACCTATTTTTAACATAACAGATTCTACCATTTCATCTATGCGATCTATGGTTAGTCTCTATCAAGGAAATGATTCTATATTTCATCCGGAGTTGCGCATGAAATATACTTTCAAACCTGATAGTCTGGAGCGTCTCCTGTTGTTAAAACAAAAGGGCACGTTGCGTGATGCTCCATACTCTTCCACCTTCTTCAATGTTGAATTTGCTGCTGACCGTATTGAATGGACTTTCAAAGCTGATAGCATGAATATCATCAGCGATGGTGGTAGAAGCACTGTACCCGTCATTATTGAATCAATCAATTACTACGATCCTGAAGATTTTCAATTATTACAAGGTAAAGGCTTTAGTTTTCATCCGCTCGCGTTGGTGGTTAATTACTGTTTCAAAAAACGAGTACGAGAATTCTACAGTGGCGATCTTGCCCGTTATTCAAATAAAGATCAGCTAGAGATCAACAAGGCTATTGAATTTCTTTTTCAGAAAGGAATGATAGAATACAATACAAAAACAACGCTTGTAAAAGTGAAACGGAAGGCTATTGATTTTTACAGATCATACAAGAGCGAAGGTGACTATGACAATCTTAAAATTCACTCTGTTATTGATAGCCTGCCAAACATCTCACTCAATTTACCAAAAGGTTATATGACGGTGAGAGGTGTTGATGAATTTAAAGTTAGTGATTCACTTAATGTTCGGATAAAACCAGACAGCAACATCATTACGCTCCTTCAAAATCGTGATTTGAAATTTGATGGTACTATTAATGCCGGAAACTTTGAGATCAGTGGAAAAGGTTTCACGCTTAAGTACGACAGCTTCTTTATTAACCTTACTCACATTGACTCCATCAATTTTTATGTGCTTGAAAAAAATTCGAAAGGTCAAAGCATAAGACGAAAAGTGAAGAACTCCATGGTTGGTGCAGACTCTACTGCAGCGGCAGCAGGAGGGCTGGGTGATATTTCAAGATCGTCAGGTACCTTGTTCATTAGTAAGGCAAACAATAAATCAGGAAGGCAAAAAATACCAAACTTTCCAAGGCTTGATGCGTCTACAGGTGGTGTGATTTATTTCGATCGTCAGGAAGTTCTCTCTGGTGTATATGATCGTTCCATGTTTTTTGTTGTGCCGCCTTTCAAGCTTGATAGTTTGAATGATGCCGACCCTGCCTCTATCAACTTCGACGGTACATTTGTTTCTAGTGGTATGTTTCCTTCTTTCAAGGAAAAGCTTCATACGATGCCAGACAAATCGCTTGGCTTTGAACATGCCATACCAAGAGGAGGGTATCAACTTTATAAAGGTGAAGCAAAAATGCATGGCACACTCAACATGGATAATCATGGGTTAACAGGTTATGGTGATATCGAAAACTACGGTGCTCGTGTAAGCTCT
>DATJHZ010000455.1:0-4429 GCA_035493595.1 Cyclobacteriaceae bacterium
TACAGGGCAATTCGTGAAGGTGTAAAGGAAGTGTTGATAGGAGAGGCGAGTGACTTAGTAGTGAATACCGGAGCAAAAACTGACGGAACATTAATTACAGAATAACATCATCAGCAAACCAGCTTATGGTTCGTGATGAGAAGAACTAAAAATGGAAACGCTATTTAACGAATCACTTGAACTTCTTCAACGGCTTATTGCAACGCCATCTTTTAGTAAGGAAGAAGATAAAGTGGCTTCTATTATTGAAGAATTCTTCGCAAAGCATCAGGTACAAACCCAACGTCAGGCTAATAATGTTTGGGTAAAGAACAAATATTTTAATCCTGCACTGCCTACTGTATTATTGAATTCCCACCACGATACTGTAAAGCCAAATACAGGTTATACGCGTGATCCTTTTAAGCCAGAAATTATTGATGGCAAATTATATGGTTTAGGTAGTAATGATGCAGGTGGTCCGTTGGTATCATTGATAGCAACATTCTTACATTACTATGAAAGGAAAGATTTAAAGTATAATATCGTATTAGCGGCAACAGCCGAAGAAGAAATTTCAGGAACAGGTGGCATTGAAAGCATCTGGAATTTATTAACACCAATTGATTTCGCAGTAGTCGGTGAGCCAACATTAAGTGACATGGCCACCGCAGAGAAAGGTCTTATGGTACTTGATTGCGTAGCTCATGGAAAGCCAGGCCACGCGGCACGCGAAGAAGGTGTTAATGCTATCTATGAAGCCATTAAAGATATTCAGTGGATCAGAAATTATAAGTTTCCAAAAAAGTCATCTACGCTAGGAGAGATGAAGATGTCTGTAACGATCATTAATGCAGGTCGTCAGCATAATGTAGTGCCAGGAGAGTGTACGTTTACTATTGACGTAAGGGTAACCGATCAATATACGTTGGAAGAGGCCTTAGAGATTATCAGGCAGAATGTAAAAAGCACTGTAACGCCACGATCTTTACGTATGAGACCATCTGGTATAGACGAAAATCATCCATTGGTTTTATCAGCAAAGAAGCTTGGATTAAAGTTGTACGGTTCTCCAACAACTTCAGATCAAGCCATGATTCCTGTAGCATCTGTTAAAATGGGTCCAGGCGATTCTGCCCGTTCACATTCAGCAGACGAGTTCATCTACGTGGACGAAATTCGCACAGGCATAGAAAAATATATCAGTCTCCTTGATAACGTTATTCTGTAACTTCAAGGAAAACAACAATAACTCAAAGCTCACAGCTGGCAACTCGAAGCTCTTTAAAAGAAATAGATATGAAACTCTGGCAAAAAGATAAAGCATCGCTCAAAGAAGTTGAACGCTTCACCATTGGAAAAGATCAGGACATGGATATGTTCCTGGCTCCCTTTGATGTGTTGGGTTCATTAGCGCACATTGCTATGCTGGAGTCAATCAATCTTTTAACACGTGAAGAGTTGAATCTGCTGTCAACAGAGTTGAAAGTAATTTATAAGAAGATTGACCTCGGCCAGTTTAAAGTTGAAGATGGTGTTGAAGATATTCATTCGCAAGTAGAACTTGAACTCACTAAAAAACTAGGCGACGTAGGAAAGAAAATTCACAGCGGACGTTCACGTAATGATCAGGTTCTTGTTGATGTTAAATTATACCTGAGATATGAGATTAATGAAGTTGTAACAGAAGTTAAAAACCTGTTTGATTTGCTGTTGATTCAGAGTGAGAAATTCAAAGCAAACCTGTTACCGGGTTATACACACTTACAATTGGCAATGCCTTCATCATTTGGTTTATGGTTTGGTGCTTATGCGGAGAGTCTGGTTGATGATGTTGTGACATTGCAAGCAGCCTATCAGGTTACAAATAAAAATCCATTAGGCTCAGCTGCTGGTTATGGTTCGTCCTTTCCGCTAAACAGAACCATGACAACGAAGCTGCTTGGCTTTGAAACGCTTAACTATAATGTGGTTTATGCGCAGATGGGACGAGGAAAAACAGAACGCATTGTGTCTGGTGCACTGGCGAATGTGGCTGCAACTATTGGTAAGTTATCTATGGATGCGTGTTTGTTCTTAAACCAGAACTTTGGCTTCATTAGTTTTCCGGAAGAACTTACAACGGGTTCGAGCATCATGCCACATAAAAAGAATCCTGATGTTTTTGAACTGGTGCGTGCGCGTTGCAATCAATTAACCGCGTTGCCAAATGATATTCTCATGCTGACAGCTAATCTTCCATCAGGCTATCATCGTGATTTGCAATTATTGAAAGAGATATTATTTCCGGCTATTCAAAACCTGAAAGATTGCTTACGCATGATTCAGCTTATGCTTTCTAACATTCAGGTAAAAGAAAATATTCTGGATGATGATAAGTATAAATTTTTATTCAGTGTAGAAGAGGTGAATAAGCTGGTGCTCTCAGGCATGCCTTTCCGCGATGCTTATAAAAAAGTTGGTTTTGATATTGAACAGGGAAAATACAATCCTGAAAAGTCAGTGAATCATACACATGAAGGCAGCATTGGTAATTTATGCCATGATGAAATTAAAGCGATGATGGATTCTACTTTGGAATCATTTCGTTTTAAACAGGTAGATGAAGCGTTTGGGAAGTTGTTGGCTTAAGTAGTGGTTCAATAATGTCACCCCTTCGGGGTTCTTGAGGAATTCAGTTTTCGTTTTTATAATCATGTCATCCCTTCGGGATTGTTGAAGGTAATTCTGTACTGTACATCCCTGAATGCTTCTGATTTAGTTTCGTTTTTTAATCTGATTTTCTGTGTTAAGTCGTTGGGTGTCGTTAATCAATTAGTGCGTCATAGAGATTGACTATGTTCAAAGTTTAAAACGATGTGTATGGATCTATAATCCCGAAGGGATGATATGATTATAGAAATCATTCTATATATAGTTGTGAACCCCGAAGGGGTGACATTATCATTGAGCAATAAGAAAACTGGAAATATCGTCTTGTTATGGATTATTCTCCATGTCCTTCAATTCGATCTCCAACGCCTTGGTGCTGATGTAAATTTCGTTTAGCGACAAGGCCAGCGAAACTAATAGACATATTAAGCTTAATCCAAAGATGGAGGTTGCCCAGAGGGGATAATGCATGTAGATAAAAAGCATAGAGAGCACACAAAGAAAAAAACTTAATATTCCTGCTGCCTGCATTTGCTTTACGAGTACCAGTCTTTGTTTCAGATTTTTTATCTGCTGATGAATTATTTCTCGCTCTTCATGAATCTGTTTCCACTTGGTGTGGAGGCTCCTGATCAGGGTGGCCAGCGCCAGAAAACGGTTTGTGTATGCCAGCATCAATAACGTAATAGCAGGAAAAAGCAGTGCTGGTGTGTTGATTGATATCTCCATTTGAGAATGCCCTTTTTGTATTTGTTTAGTTGTGGTAATTTGCGCCAAAATTAAACTGAATCCAAGTCTATGACATTTTCTCCGGAGCTGATTTTAACCATAATCCTGATTATTTCTATTGGTAGTTTTATTTTCGATCAGGCGCTGGATTATCTTAACCTGAAATCGCAAAAGGAAGATATCTCGGATGAAGTAGCTGCCTTTTATGATAGAGAGAAATACATTAAGTCGCTGGCCTATCACAAGGAACAGACCATGTTTTCCTTTTTGACATCCTCGTTTAGTTTCGCTTTATCGCTTGGTATGTTAATATGGGGTGGCTTCGGATGGCTCGACACATTTCTTCGTCAGTATGTACAACAAGAAATAGTCTTGACATTAACTTTCTTTGGCGTGCTCATGATTGTTTCTGATATACTCACAACGCCATTTCAATTGTACTCCACATTTGTTATTGAAGAAAAGTACGGCTTTAATAAGACTACGGTAAAAACTTTCGTGCTTGATAAATTGAAAGGTTATTTGCTCGGGGCTATTGTCGGAGGATTATTGATCACCGTATTGCTGTATTTAATTCAGGCATTGGGATCCAATTTCTGGATCTGGTTTGCTTTCATTGCCGCAGGTTTTATTCTGCTTGTCAACATGTTTTATACTTCGCTTATTCTGCCTTTGTTTAATAAGCTTACGCCATTGCCAGAAGGAGAATTAAAAACAGCCATTGAAGGTTTCTCAAAGAAAGTAAAATTTCCCCTCGATAATATCTTCGTCATTGATGGATCGAAGCGATCTAAAAAAGCGAACGCGTTCTTCTCAGGAATCGGAAAAAAGAAAAAGATAGTATTGTATGATACATTAATCGATAACCACACAACGGAGGAACTTGTGGCTGTGCTGGCACATGAAGTTGGCCATTTCAAGAAGAAGCATATTATCTGGAGCTATTGCCTGTCTGTACTTCAGATTGTGTTTACCTTATTTGTTTTGTCGCGTATGGTGTTGAATGAGAACGTGTCGCTGGCATTGGGTGCTCACCAACTTGGTATTCATCTTAATCTTTTAGCATTTG
>DATJHZ010000456.1:0-10342 GCA_035493595.1 Cyclobacteriaceae bacterium
GGGTGTTGATTATCTCAAATACGATTGGTGTTTCGATGAAGGACAAAATCAGAAGGCAGCTTATAAAACCATGAGTGATGCTCTTAAAGAAACAAAGAAACCAATTGTGTTTAGTATCTGTGAGTGGGGTGGAAGTAAACCATGGGAGTGGGCACCAGGTATTGGCCATCTTTGGCGTTCAACGTATGATATCAATGATTGCTTTGATTGTGATCTGAACTGGGGCGGCCTCGGTGTCTTGCAAATTCTTGATAAGCAAGTTGGTCTTGAAGGATATGCAGGCCCTGGTCATTGGAATGATCCTGATATGCTTGAAGTAGGTAATGGTGGAATGACAACAACAGAATACCGCACGCACTTTAGTTTATGGTGTATGCTTGCCGCACCGCTCATGGCTGGTAATGATTTACGAAACATGACCGACAGCATAAAAACCATTTTAACAAACAAGGAAGTTATAGCACTCGATCAGGATGCGTTGGGCTTGCAAGGATTTAAGTTTCTTGATTTCGGAGATCTGGAAGTTTGGGTAAAAGCATTATCGAATGGTGACGCTGCTTTTTGTTTTCTCAACAGAAGCAAGCAACCAATCAATCTTAATTTCGATTGGAAGAAGTTTGGCATCTATCATGATTCAACCAAGAAGAATGGTTTTGCCCTGCGCAAAAAAACCTACCAGGTAAAAGAACTCTGGTCTAATAAGAACATGGGAACTACCTCACAGAATATTCAGCAAAAGATTGCCGGTCACGATGTTTTAGTAGTGAGGCTGAGTGAGGTTAAATGATTTATTAACAGCAGCGACAGATGAAAAGACTTTTAATAGTGAGTTTGTTTGTTTCGTTGAAGCTCAGCGCGCAAGATGCTACCATTTCAGTAGACGTCAGTAAGCCAACAGCTCCAGTGTCTCCTGATCTGCACGGAATATTCTTTGAAGAGATTAGTCATGGTGGTGAAGGTGGTTTATATGCTGAACTGATTCAGAACCGTGGATTTGAAGAAAGCAGAATTCCACCCGGGTGCTCTCTTGATTCAGGTTGGTTGTCGCCACCAGCAACGCCGCATTACGGAACGGGCAAAGTCATTGATTGGAAAATGAAATGGGAACCTGTCAACCAGTGGCCGGCATGGTCGTTGCAGACAGAGGGAAAATCTAAAGCATCAATATCACTTGATATACAACATCCGCTAAACAATGCTACACCACAATCATTAAAGGTTGTGATAGAGAGCCTGGGCAAAGATCAGAGAGTGTCTGTAGTGAACGAAGGCTTTTGGGGTATCCGTGTTGATGAAGGTGCTGAATACAATCTTACATTCTATACCAGAACTGATAACTATCGTGCACCCGTTGAGGCTTACCTCATTGGTTCGGATAAAAAAGTATTAGCGACTTCGATACTAAAAACTATTGCAGGCAAAGATTGGATGAAACACACTTGTGTGCTGAAAGCAACAGATGCAGATGAGAAAGCAAAATTCTTTTTAACATTTACGGGTGTCGGTACTGTATGGATTGATTTCGTTTCCCTTTTTCCGAAAAAAACTTTCAAGAGCAGACCTAATGGAATGCGACCTGAGCTGGCTAATTATCTGGCTGAACTTAAGCCTGCTTTTATTCGCTGGCCCGGTGGTTGTTTTGTTGAAGGCATCAGCACAGAGAGTGCACCCAATTGGAAAAAATCTCTTGGTCCCATTGAAGAGCGTCCGGGTACCTATAGTCCATGGGGTTATTGGTCAAGCGATGGCATTGGTTATCACGAGTTTCTTCAGTTTTGTGAAGACATCCACTCCGATGCGATGTATGTTTTTAATTGCGGCGTGTCATGCGAAATGCGTAGTGGAGTATTCTTATCTGATGAGAAAGTGCCAGGCATTTTAGCGGATATATTGGATGGTATAGAATATGCCATCGGTCCTGTTAATTCGAAGTGGGGAGCGTTACGTGCAAAAAATGGTCATCCCGCTCCATTTCCACTGAAATATGTTGAAGTCGGTAATGAGCAGATAGGAGAGCGTTACGGAAAGCGTTTCAATATTTTTTATAAAGCTATTAAAGAGAAATATCCGCAGCTCGAAATTCTCGCGGCCATGGGCATAGCTCACCTTGATAAGCGAACAGTGCAGTCAATAACAAAAATGGATATCGCTGATGAGCATGCATACAAAGGTATTTACTGGCCAATGATTAATTATGATTGGTACGATAAATATGAACGCAAAGACTTCAAACTGTACGTTGGTGAATATGCCTGCAACAGTGGTGTAGGTAATGGTAATATGATGGCAGCATTGAATGATGCCACCTTCATTCTGGGCATGGAAAAAAATTCAGACATGATCACCATGAGCAGCTATGCACCACTGCTGGAAAATGTTAATGATACAGATTGGCCGGTAAATCTTATCCGGTTCAATAATTCCAAAAGCTTTGCAAGGATTTCGTATTACGCTATCAAAATGTTGAATGAGAACAAGGCAACAACAAACCTGAATACTGCTGTAGAACTGAAGAAGCAAGACGATAAGTCAGTAGGTTATCCCGGTAAGATTGGTCTTAGTACGTGGGATACACAGGCGGAGTTTAAAGACATAGAGATTACACAAGCCAATAAGGTTGTTTATAAATCGGATTTCAATAATCACAAAAGTGACTGGGACTTAAAAGGTGGTAAGTGGAGTGTGAATGATGGAGCGCTGGCACAAACAATTGACGGTGCATGGCCAATGGCTGTATTAAAAGATTTAAACCTTGATACATACGTATTAAAACTGAAAGCGCGAAAGACAGGTGGCCCTAATGCGTTCATGTTTCCACTGGCAATTAAAGACGACTCCAATTATCTGCGCGTTCACATCGGCGCATGGTGGAACAGAGTTTGTGCTTTTGAAATGATATCTGATGGCGCCGATGCCATGGTTACACAACCCGTTAACTTAAAAGAGCCCATTGAAACCAATCGTTGGTATGCTGTTGAAATTCATGTTAACAAATCTTCTATTGAATGTTTTCTGGATGGTACTTTACTGATGACGTACAATGAGCCTCCTCGCTTTTTCAGTATTGCGGGAAAGGATGAGAAGACTGGTGAACTGGTCATCAAAATTGTTAATGCAAAGGCGCAAGTAACAACAACAAAGATTCAACTTAACAATGCACTCTCGTTGTTACCTGAAGGACGAGCGATAACGCTCTCAGCAAATGAATCGACGGACGAAAATTCATTTGATAATCCAACACAGTTTACGCCAAAGGAAGAAGTGCTTGCTGATATATCAAATGATTTTGAATACACATGCAAACCATGGTCAATAACAATACTTAGAATCAAAGCAAAATAATAATCAATATGAAACGGACAGGTGCTGGTGAAATTAAATCGATGTATTTAACCTTAACCTTTATGCCTATGATAAAAAAGGTATCAGCTCTTGAATGAGCGACAAGTTTTGTTGATGCTGAAAAAACTAATGATACTATATTCTCAGGAAACTGATTGACCCTCAAGTTGGCTTAGTAATTATATCATTACGTAAAATTTAACATCATGAAGAAAAAAATTATTACCTCTAATCACACAATGCCGCATAAGCAATTCGCAAGAGCGGTAATATTTCCACACTCGGCAGCCGCTTCCGGAAATGAGTTGTAAATAAAGCATATCATATCATCTACGAGCTTTATTCTTTCCGGGAAATACGATAAACAATGATACTGCGAACGATCAACGTAACGTGTGTCTACGCACGCTAGTTGTGTTCAAGTTGATCTATTGCTTATCGATCCTTTAAATCAGAATATGTCTTCTGCTAAGATGGCGAGGATACTATCTGTATTGGGAACAATGAATAAATCTGTTGATATGATTACAACTAAGATACACTTGATAAATAAAGTGTATCTGTCCAATTATTATTAATCAACCTTTAACCTAAATGATTATGAATAAATTTCAATTAATTAAGTTAACAATGCTGTTGCTTGTCTCCTGTATTTTTGGAGCTAACATAAAAGCGCAAACAAACCTTGCTTTAACAGCAACAGCATCCACTTCTTATGTGTCGCCTTGGGAAACGCTGGCCGCAATAAAAGATGGCTTCACGCCAACCAGTTCTTCTGATTATACGCATGGTGCTTATGGAAACTGGAATAATCCAAACTCAACACAATGGGTTCAGTATGACTGGACATCAAATCAATCCATTACCAGTATTAAAGTTTATTGGTGGACTGATGGTGGTGGAATATTGATCCCCACTACGGCATCCTGGCAATACTGGAATGGCAGTGCCTGGGTTAGCGCAGGTAGTGTACCCGTAGCGGCCAATACATTTAATACGGCATCAATAAGTGCAGTTACGACTACAAGAATCAGATTGTCGATGCTCAACCCAACGCAATCAACAGGTATTCTGGAATGGCAGGCATTTGGTAATAGCACTGATACACAAGTACCAACTACGCCCGGCACACCAACGGCAAGTAACATAACCAGTAGCGGCTGTTCTCTTTCATGGACAGCGTCGACTGATAATGTTGGAGTTACAGGCTACGACATACTTCGCAACGGTACGGTATATACAACTTCTACCGGTGCAAGTGCAACCATCACAGGTCTTGCTGCCAGTACAACTTATTCGTTCACGGTGAGAGCTCGTGATGCTGCTGGTAACGTGTCTGCTGTTAGCGGAGCAAGATCAGTAACAACACTTGCTGCCACAGGTGGTGGTGCATATACCTGGCCTACTTATAGTCCGAATATCAGTTATAATTTCAGAGATGAATTCCCATCACTGGCACAACCTAACAATATCTTGCCAGATTGCTCACCAGTTTCTGGAACGCAATCTGACAGGTGGTGGTGTTTCCGTTGGGGACCAAATAAAAATTCTTTGGTTACAACAGCGGCTATTACACCACTGTTGGCAAGAATGAATACGGACTTCGCTTATTTCCGTGATAACATGGGATGGCCACCGGATCTTCGCGCGAAGAGTGGTTATAAGAGTTCAGTATATCTTTATGGATCGGGTATGTGTACGGATAACGCATCGAATACTGAATTGGGTGGCTGGCAGAGTGCCATATTTTATAATAATGTTAACTGGCCAATGGTGCTTGCATCGTATTATCCAATTTACAGTTTTGATCCTGCTTGTACATATAGTGATCGCGTGTCGCAGCAGGGAGCAATGGTGCACGAAGGAATTCATGCTGTTCTTGCTGACTTGCCCGGTGTAAAACAAGCGGCCTGGTTTCAGGAAGGTGGAAACGTTTGGTTGCAGCAAACTGCCGATGCACGCAGAACAAACAGTTACAGCAGTCTGGGTTTTCTTAATGGTACAGATTTCATAGCACCCTTTATGCCCATTGAATGTTACTCGGGTTGGTTGCAGGATGGAAGCTTCGGTGGCCCTTCAGCAGAAGGTGTGAATATGTTCAACGGAAGTCAACAGATTTGTACATGGCGAACCTTTCTTGGTGGTCACCAGTATAGTACTTCGTTTCCAACATTCTTAGGACTCGCGCTTGGCGATGGATCTGTGCCCTGGATCTGGAGAAATGCAGCAGGTCGTGTGCTGGAAGGAGTTGCTTCTGGAATAGGCGCTGCACAAACCCGTAGGTTGATTACTGAATATCGCGCGAAGCAAGCAGTTGTAGATTTTGGAGTCTGGAAAAATGCTTGCGTGGCATTACTGGATGCAGCGTGGCAAATGAATATTACTGCTGAGTGGCAACCTTCATGGCTTAATCCCGCAGCGTGGTCTGCTACTCCTTATGTGGCGACAACTAACAGCAGCGGACTTCTTACACCAGAAGCCCGTACCTTACCAGGTTGGTCTGGAGCAAATCAAATTCCATTGACCGTAACCGGCGGTGCAGGTACTGTTGTTACTGTTAATTTCGAACCCATTGGTGCTAACATGACTTGTCAGTTAGTTTACAGAAACACTTCCGGTGTACCAGTCTACAGCAATTATGTTTCGAGTGGTAGCTGTAGTATCACGCTTCCTTCAGCAGCAGCAAGCAACGTAGTGATTGCCGTTATCACCAATACAGATTACATCTATAACGGCGAATCTACACGCACGGCACATTATGATTATCGCTTGCGTCTTGTTGCTGGTATTAGTGGCGCAGCAAATATATATACCAAGTGGTATAACTCTGCCTTGTTGGGTGCACGCGCAGCAACAGAAACAGCAAACGTGGTAGGTGTTGATTGGTCAAAATACTGTGGCCACTCATACGAAAATAAACATGAAGTTGCTGAGGTGAAAAAGATAATTAAATCAGAGAAGTTTCAGATGTATCCAAATCCGGTTAGTGAGAATCATGGTATTACACTGGAATTTATAAATTCTGAAAAGGAAGAAACGTTAATCACTGTATCAACATATCTTGGCAATAAAATTTTTGAAACAAGAACAACTGACAAGAATTTTATTATTGACAAGCTTAAGAAGGGATACTATATCGTAAAAATTAAAAACTCAAAATCAGAGTCCACTCAGAAATTGATTGTAGAGTAAGTAGTGAAAGAATAAATTTTAATTTTTGAATTTTAAGCATTGGGCTCTCTTTGGGAGCCCAATGTTTTTTAGTTATTTATAATTTAGCTGACAACCTGTACAACAGAATTGCTGCCCGTTTAGTCTGTCGTAAAAATGTAATAGGATTTGCAGTTTCATTTGCAGTATGTCCACCTGAACTTCCAGGGCCAAGACCATCCATTGCCATATCAACATAACCTGATGTAAACGAAATATCAGCAGCACCGGCATCTCTTGGGTTAACAGCTGTCACACCACCAAAGCCAAGATCTTTGCTCACCTTGTCAAATGTTTTTAATAATTCATAGTTACCAGGCGTTGGTGCGAGGGGAGGATAGCCTTCGGAGAATGTTATCTCAGCTTCTGTATTTGGAAAGTGGTTAGCAACAATACCCTTCATGATATTTTGTGCTTTTGCTAATTGCTCAGGGGAGATGGCACGAATGTCTCCACTAACAAATGCTTCTTTCGGTACGATATTTCCTTTGCCAAAAGCTTTGCCTCCATTCATATCAGCATTGTAATTTACGGTTGAGCCACCAAGTATTACAGATGGGTTGAAGGTGAGATCTTGTTCTGTTGATAGTTGCTTATAAAACTCTGTTAGTATTCTGCTGGCTTCGAAGATTGCGCCTGCACCAATTTTATCTGTAAAGATTTGTGATGAATGAGATGGAACGCCAGTTACTTTCAATTCCCAACCAGATGAGCTGCGTCTTGAGATATTAGCTTTTTTAGGATTGCCTGCGCCATCTTCAAAACCAAGTGCAATGTCGGCTGTTTTGGCTGCTTCAATAAGATCATGTTTGGAAAGTGATAATGGATCACCGCTAAGTTCTTCATCGCCACTCATTACGACAATGATGCTCATATCTTTTAATAGGTCTGCATCTTTAAGCGCCTGCAGTGATTGAATCATAATCACATCGCCACCTTTCATATCACCAACACCCGGACCTTGTACAGTTGAATCGTTCAGGACGCTGAACTTTTGAAACGGACTGGATAACTCAAACACAGTATCGAGATGACCAATGAGTAATATTGTTTTTCCTTTTCCTTTATGTTCGGCAAATAAATGCCCGGCCCTGTTAAAAGGTTTTCCATCGATCCATTTTGTTGTAAAACCGAGTGCATCAAATTTAGCTTTGAAAATCTGCCCCACTTTAGCAACACCATCAAAATTCATCGTACCACTGTTGATGTTCACTACTTCTTCCCAGAGTTTTAGCGCTGTTGAATTATTTTTATCAACGTTACTGATAATTTTCTTCTCCGTTTTCGAAAGCTGTGCCCATGCAGGAATAACAGCTATTAGCAATAGGAAAGACAGGAGTGAGGTTGCGGGTAAAGGTTTAGGCTGTATCATATAAATCTTTGTATTACAAGTATACGAGAATTGAAGCTTGCTTTCAGAAAAAACCGAAGGTACTTTCATTCATATTTTCTTATCTTGGACGATGAATTTATTGCCAATGAACGGAATATGAAAACCACTAAAAAAATATTGCTTGCGACTTTGCTTTGCTTCGCACTCGCAGGTTGTAAGAAGACAGAAACCAAAACGGAAGAAGTTGCACAAACAAAACCAGTTCATGAAGTATGGTCGAAAGAGCAGGCTAACGAATGGTATAAAGATAAGGGCTGGCTTCGTGGCAGTGATTTTATTCCAAGCACTGCTATTAATCAGCTGGAAATGTGGCAGGCTGAAACATTTGATACAGCCACCATTAATCGTGAGTTAGGTTGGGCAGAGTCCATTGGTTTGAATTCCATGCGCGTATATCTGCATCACCTTGCATGGCAGATTGATAGTGTCGGTTTTAAAAACAGAGTTGATCAGTATCTCAGCATTGCAGACAAGCATCACATCTCTACACTCTTCGTTTTATTTGACGACTGCTGGAGGCCGACGTATGAAGCAGGCAAACAACCAGAACCGAAAACAGGTATTCATAACTCTGGTTGGGTTCGCGATCCAGGCGATAAACTTTATGAAGATTCGACGTTAATCCATGTACTGGAACGCTACGAGAAAGATGTGCTTTCTCATTTCGCCAATGACAAACGTATTGTACTGTGGGATTTATACAATGAGCCAGGTAATTCCGGTTATGGAAATAAATCATTGCCGTTGTTAGAAAAAGCTTTTCAATGGGGACGTGAAGTCAATCCTTCTCAACCACTATCATCTGCTGTCTGGGCTAAAGATCTGGTTGACCTTAATAAATTTCAATTAGCGAACTCTGACGTCACCACATATCATAATTACTCAGAGCCAGCAGAACACAAACAATGGATTGATAGTCTGAGGACGTATGGCCGTCCGTTGATCTGCAGTGAATACATGGCACGTACACGGAACAGTCGCTTTGATAATATCATGCCGATGTTGAAAACAGAAAACATTGGCGCTTATAATTGGGGACTTGTAGCCGGTAAAACCAACACCATGTATGCCTGGGATACACCAATGCCTGATGGCAAAGAACCTAAAATATGGTTTCATGATATCTTCAGAAAAGATGGAACGCCTTTTAGCAAAGAAGAAATCAAATTAATAAAGAGCCTTACGGGCAAGTAAATAATTTTCAGAATCAGATTAATATTTTAAATAAACACTCATGTTGAAGAAAGTTAAACTAATAATCATTTGTTTATTGATTGGATGGCAACTCAGAGCACAATCAAATGTTAATGATTACCCGATTGCTCCTGTGAACATTCAGGATGTTCACCTCACCGATAATTTCTGGTTGCCAAAAATCAAAACAATCCAGAACACCACCATTCAATTTGGATTCGATAAATGTAAAGAGGAAGGAAGGTTTAATAATTTTCTTATAGCTGGTGGAAAGATGCAAGGTACAATCAAAGGTTTTCCTTTTGATGATACTGATGTTTATAAAATTATTGAAGGTGCATCCAATACATTAATTACTTCACCTAATAAAAAACTTGAAGCTTATCTCGATTCAATCATCACTATTATCAGTATAGGGCAGGAGGCAGATGGATACATTACCACATGGCATACAGTTGATCCTGATCATCCTCCGGTAGATTGGGTTAAGCCTGGCCCACGTTGGGTTAATGAGATCAGTAGTCATGAGTTATATAATGCAGGGCATCTCTATGAAGCCGCTTCAGTACATTACCTGGCAACAGGTAAAAAGAACATGCTTGATATTGCGTTGAAGAATGCTGACTTGCTTGTTAAAACTTTTGGACCTGAGACCGGAAAGATTCACGCTCCATCCGGACATGAGATTGTTGAAACTGGTTTGGTGAAACTATATCGCATAACTAAAAACGAAGATTATTTAAAGCTGGCCAAATATCTTCTCGATGTTCGTGGCGATGCGACGACGCACGTTCTCTATGGAGCCTATAACCAGGATCATCTACCTGTAACAAAGCAGGATGAAGCTGTTGGCCATGCTGTACGTGCGGTTTACATGTATGCTGGTATGATTGACATCGCCGCTCTCTATGAAAATTATGATTATTACAATGCAGCAAAAAAACTTTGGGAGAATGTTGTGAACAAAAAAATGTACATCACGGGCGGAGTAGGAGCAAGGCATGATGGTGAAGCTTTTGGTGACAACTATGAACTTCCTAACCTTACAGCCTATAGTGAAACCTGTGCTGCTATTGGTGATGTGTACTGGAATCACCGAATGTTTATGCTCTCAGGAGATGCTAAATACTTTGATATTATTGAGCGCACACTTTACAACGGGTTACTATCCGGTATTTCATTGGATGGTAAGAAGTTTTTTTA
>DATJHZ010000457.1:0-44138 GCA_035493595.1 Cyclobacteriaceae bacterium
GAGAGCAATCTTCCTTGCAAGTGTCCTGAAAGCATTCGGGGTCTCATCACCTTCAAATGCGTTTCACGATTAATGCGGCTCAGTAAATCATTTTCAGGTTTGGTGTGACGATCGCTGTAATCAGACAGACCTTTATCCAAAAATTCCATACGTATTACTTTATGACATTCAATTACTCAGGTTGCATAATGAGATAGCTTAACATCTTCTCATCAAACATTTCATTTGCTACCTGTTGCAGCTTTAACGACGTTACAGCTTGTATCTTATTAAATACCTCCTCTAAGGTAGGCACTCTATCGAAGTCTAACACACTTCGTCCCATCATTAGCATCAGGCTCAGGTTATTTTCTTCTGCCATCGCCATCTGTCCACGAATCTGTTCTTTTGCAGCCAACAGTTCTTTTGCTGTTAGTGGTTTATCGCAGAATCTGTTGAGCTGTTTTTTAATCAACGTAATGCAGCGCTGCAACTGGCTGGGTTCAGTGCCAAAGAAAATGGCAAACATACCAGTGTCAGTGTATGATGTGTATTGCGCATCAATAGAGTAAACAAAGCCATACTTCTCTCGCAGCTCAAGATTAAGTCGTGAGTTCATACCTGGTCCACCAAGAATGTTAACCAACATATAAAATGGTATCCGGCTCTCATGATTTCGTGAATAGCCATCGCGACCCAATGCACACTTGGATTGTTTAACAGGTCTTTTTAAAATGACTTCACCTGGTTTATATAATTTGAATTTCTTGCGCTTAACGGTTGATTTCATTCGCGGCAATTTCTCCAGGTATTTTTTCGCCAGCTTCTCTACTTGCTCCAGTGAAATATTACCAACACAGGAGAATACAATTCTGTCGCTGCTAAGATTGTCTTTATAGAATTTTTTAAAGTCTTTTCGCTGAAGTGTTTTTACTGTTTGTTCTGTTCCAAGAATGTTCATACCCATTGGATGCTTCTTGTATACTACAGCTTCAAACTCATCTTGCAGAGAATCATCCGGATCATCCTGATACATGGCCATCTCTTCCAGCACAACACCACGTTCTTTTTCGAGTTGTTCTTCAGGAAATACAGAATGAAATGTAATGTCAGTGAGTACATCAACTGAGCGCTCTACATATTCATTCAATACTGATGCATAGAAAACTATTTTTTCTTTATCAGTGTAAGCATTTAATTCACCACCAACAGAATCGAGACTGTTGATAATATCCAACGTGTTGCGTCTGCGGGTACCTTTAAATGCCATGTGTTCCCAGAAATGGGCAATGCCCTGATTTTCGAGAGTCTCATCCCGGCTGCCAATACCTAACACAATACCACTATGCACAACCTTTGTTGTTGGTATAAACTGGTGCACAACGCGAATGCCATTTGACAGGCGGAAAATAGTACAGTCTCTCATAACGGGCGTAAAAGTACAAATAGAATGAGTCCCAACCGCGAACATTCATGATCGCCAGCGGGCGAATACTTGCATGAAAGCAGTCTTTTTTAGTAAAATTAAACAGGTATTTCGACTGGCATAACAATTGCCAAAATTACATCACTATGAACACACAACGCGTAAGAACCTGCTTTACCATCACTTTTACAGAAGAACAGTACAATCATGCTCAGTCGTATGTAAACGACATGAAGAAGCATCCAAACCGCATCTTCTGGAAAGGTAAGCAAGGAAAAACAGATGAAGAATTAGTGATTGAACAAATTACTCACCGCATTCTTTCTGGCTTTTACAATGACGATCCTATTACCGCAGGTAAGCACATTCTGCGAATGGACAGCGTGGTAAACGCCTGATGGCTTAGATTCGATCGAGTACTTTTTTAATCAGGGAATCAATGACCTTATTAGGGTCTTTGGAGAACTTGTTTTTTACTCTGTTTGCAATAATAGCATTCACGCTTATGGCCTCATGGCCAAGTAGCCTTGCCATGGCATAATAGCCGGCGGTTTCCATTTCAAAGTTGGTGAGCCAGAAATCACTGCTTTTGTTATGGTAGTAATTGAGCTCTTCAAGTAATTTGGGAAACTTTATTGGAATGCGGATCTCCCGGCCTTCGGGTGCATAAAAGCCAGGCGTTGTAACCGTATTACCTGTGATCATATCATCGCCAATAAGTTCGCGTAATGATTCAGAACCTCGCACAACATAAGGTACGAATGGCAGGCTTGTATTCTTTTGAATATCCTGGGCAATCTGCTGCTCAAAGTCATCCATCTTCAGGTCATAAAAAGCCATGATGTTATCCAGGCCCACGGCATAATCTGTAACAAGATGTGATCCTAACGGGATATCCTCCTGAAGAGCACCTGATGTGCCAATACGAATTACTTTAATTTTCTTTCTCCTGCTTTTAGGTTCCCGTGTCTTAAGATCGATATTAAGCAAGGCATCAAGCTCCGTAAAAAATATCTCGATGTTATCGGTACCAATGCCTGTGCTTATAACGGTGATCTTCTTTCCATTAAAGGTGCCCACGTGTGTGATGAACTCACGTTGATTCATTTCAAACTCCACATCGTCAAAATACTGGCTAACGCGATACACACGACTGGGGTCGCCTACCGTAATGATGGTGTCGGATATGTGCTTGGGAAGCAAGTTTAAATGATAGACACTTCCATCCTCATTCAGAATCAAATCTGTGTCTGTAATCTTGGCCATAACTGCAGGCTATTGAGTTTATTATTTACCCACCTTCTGGGCCGGATTTCCAAAAACTGTCTCTCCTGCCTTAACAGGAGAAATAACTACTGAGCCAGCACCTACTCGTGCTCCTTTTCCAATTGTAATACCTGAAACAACTGTTACTCCCGAGCCTATAAAGACCTCCTCTTCAATTACAACGTTAGGGTTAATAACACTGCCAGCACCGATCTGAACAAAATCAGCTAATGTTGTCTCTCCACCAATGATAGCACCTGCATGAAGTAAGCACTGGTTACTAATTTTAGCACCCGGACCAACTTTCACCCCCATATCAACAAAGTTACCATAGCCAATCTCAGCCGACTCTGGTATTATAGCAGATGCATGCACTGCGTTAACAGGTTGAACATGTCTTACTTCCTGTAGCATATTCACGAGGTTCTTTCTTACTTTATTATCATCAATAGCAACAAAGGCTTCACACTTCTTACCAATTAGTTTTAAGAAGCCATCATCATCTGTACTGCCTAATACGGTAATGGTATCAATTTCTGTGTTATGAAGTTTCTTGTTGTCATCAAGAAAGCAGTAAACAACGTTGCCATTTTTTTCAAATATTTCTTTCGCAGCACGACCTAAATAGTTCGCACCAAAAATAATTACCGGATTATTATTCATAGGGGAGAAAAAATGAATTGTAAAGGTAAATCTGTAAGCACTACCGAACAAGGCGAGGAAATGTTCTTTCCAGAAAATTCGACAAACCCTTAATTATAGGGTTATCAATGCAAATTATCATGACATAAAAGGGAATGAACCCGGCACGAAAACGCGACAATGTTCCAAAATTAGGAGCTGATAAAGCCAAAAACACTCCCAATAAAACAATGTAAACCAGCATGGAAAGAAATAGCAATCGTTGTTCTGATGTAAGAGCCGCTTTTAACCGTGGAATGGCAAACAAGGTAAATACAAACAGAATTGTATTTTCAATTGATGCTATCACCTGAAATACATTACCAACCTCCCAGAGAAAAGGACGAAACAAACATGAAAATAATGCCCAGGGAGAATTTAATAAGATGCTCATTACATTTGCTTGCAGATTTAGATAGTGAATAACAGCATCAGGTCTTGAGTACTGAAGATAGATGTAATAATTTTTAACAATGACATTCAGAAAATTATCTGCATGAAAGTTTGGTTTGAGGAAACTCACAATAAGCATAGGAAACACAAAGACACCGAACCAAAGCCCTATCTCAACAAGAGGTTTCTTAACTTTAATAACGCCATACAGTTTATGCACAACCATGGCTGTTAACAACACAGGCAATAAAATAGCAGCGTAATAATATTTTACCTGCCAGAGAACCCAGATCGAACAAAAAAGAAGCAGTACATCAATAACGTTTATCTTATCCTTCATCCAGAATTTCAAGAAGACGGACGTTATCAGAAACAACGAGGCTAATTCCATGCTCTCCTTTATTACACCTGAACTCCAAAACACAACGGTAGGAATACATAGACACGAGATAATAAACGCAAGCTTATGTGCTGGGAAATATTTTATTAACGCCTGCAACAACCTCCAGGCTGAGGCAAAAGAAATCAGTGAAAAATAAATTGATGTAAACCAGTAATTATTACCTGTTATGATGTTAAGAATGCTTACAAACTTAACGAGAAACAACGATCGGTAATCATGATAGGTTAATTGGTTCCAGAAGGTAAAAGATGCATCGCCTCGCCATAAAAAATTGAAATAGATACTGGCGTTACCTCTAAACTGATTAGCCAGTATTATACCGTCGTTAAAAAAATAAAAAGTATCAGCCTCAATGTAGAAGTATGTATAGATCAAGCCAAGCGCAATACCTGCTACAACCTTAACAGTCAAGGCAGGCCAGAACAATATGCGCACGTTGGCACTTCTCTTATTAAAAGCTAATGCAAGCAGAAATAGAAAAATACTATTGACGCCGAGCAATATGATGTTCATTGGGCTTTGGTCTAATCAATGTAGCACCAATATTACAATCAATACATCGTCGTTTCAAACAAAATTGGGTATGAAGTTCAAGAATACCTTGTGAATCAAAACCTGATTTGATTTCTAATCCTAACGCATACCATTTCCGTGTGACCGCATTGTCTTCAGGCGATATTTGTTGCAGAAACTCAACTGCTCTGTCAAGATATAGCGTTTCATCTTTTGCCTTTCCATACGCTGCCAGTAGGGGCACAACCGTGTTGATTATAATATTATCGATACTTATCTCACCCAGCGATGCAACGCCTCCTTTTGCTTTCTTCGCGAAGTGAAAATGTTCAAGCCAGTATGTCGACTGTTGCGCTGAAAACAATCGTCTTAAATCCCTGACTGATTCTGCCTCCAGTATTTTTGAAAAAATATTTTTCTGAACATGAAGTATCATGGCTAATTGTGCCAATCGTATCGTGGGGAAATTTGCAGGACGTAACCGCAGAAATTTCCATTGAGCAATGTGAAGTTTCTGTTCCGTAAGCTGATACTTAGCAGATAACAGTTGATACTCCCGTTGTAAAAGTTGATAATAGTTATCATCACGAGATTCATCCAGGAAGCCAGCCTGACCAAAAAGAAAAGCCTCGAGTTGCAAAATTTTATCGGCATGCTTTAACAGCACCCTATACGGCAATGCTTTAGCTAATTGCATGAATGGATCAGCATTAACTTTAAGACCAAAATTACGACAAAGGAGTTGGTAACAGGCCTCTTCCCAATCGTGATTGGTGTACTCCAACGTCACTGTTAATTGCGTAGCCTTTGATTCAAGTCGTTGCAACAATGCTTTATCGAGCATAGTATACTTCGTTATATCACTAACAGATTGGATTGACTTAGCGCAGGGAACTTCCTCAGGGTTATTAATCAGTTTGTTATATCTGAAAATTATGCTCTCTTCAATTCTATGATTCAATTCAAGCGTTGGCACAAACGTACCATCACGACGTTGAATTGGTTTGTCATTTTTCCAGACTACATGCAGAATCACATTTTCATAAGCAGGATCATGCTGATGCTGATGGTCATACCAGGCCGATGACTGAATATGAATCTCAACATTACCCACCCATTCTATATCACCAATTTTAATTCTGGCTGTAGAAAAATCAGGACCTGCGTTTGTATTGTGATGACCTGTATTAAAAATCTGGAGAGGCTCTCCTTCTGAGGTCTGAAGATTAGATTTTTCGAAATATTGAAATTGCCAAATGTAATGAAGAAATGATTCTGACACGCTCTTGTTTTTAGTACGGGCCGATTTACAATTTTCCCATACTAAAATCAATTGGTATAATTAAGGTATATACAAATCAAGCAAACGACTCATCTCTTCTTTTACTTTTAGTGTTTCTTTTGTAGCAACGGCAGCAAAATCTTTTTCGGTTGATGCATAAATAATGGCTCTTGCTGAATTCACTAACAGACCACATTCTTTATTCATACCATATTTTGAAACCATTTCAAGATCGCCACCCTGTGCACCTACACCAGGCACCAGAAAGAAATGATCAGGAGCCAACGCACGGATACTGGCCATTTTCTCAGCCTGAGTAGCACCTACTACAAACATAAGCTGATCTGGTGTACCCCACTGTTGTGTTTTGATCATCACCTCCTCATATAATTTATGTCCCGTTACAGTCGACTCCAGCAATTGGAAATCGCTGCTGCCTGGATTAGATGTATGAGCAAGGACAATTACCCATTTGTCTTTAAAATGAAGAAAAGGTTTTATAGAATCCTCACCCATGTACGGCGCCACGGTAATTGAATCGAAATTCATTTGTTCGAAAAATGCTTTGGCGTAAAGTGAAGATGTATTGCCAATATCTCCTCGTTTGGCATCGGCTATGGTAAAGATCTCGTTGGGAATATAGTCTAGCGTTTTCTGGAGACTTTCCCATCCCTTCGGACCTAAGGCCTCATAAAATGCAATGTTGGGTTTATAGGCTACGCAATGCTTATACGTAGCATCTATGATTTGCTTGTTGAATTCAAAAACCGGATCTGATTCTAATAATAAATGATTTGGTATTTTAGTGATGTCAGTATCCAATCCTACGCAGAGGTAAGATTTCTTTGACAGGATCTGTTCAACAAGCTGCTTTTTGTTCATGTGACAAAAATAGTAAAGTTAGATTAGACCCAACAATATTTTGGTTTCAATACGGCCTTCTCCACGCTCCTGTTTATTGCCGTTGCCACTTGAAAATGTCATATTTTGAAAGTTACAAACCAGGAGTAACATGTGAAATCTGAACCTGAAGATGCTCACTCAATTTTTAGAAGATGCATAACAAACGTTTCATTATTCGTAGAAAAGCATCTCAGGGTTTTCCGCAAATTGGTGTGCTAAAACTTTTCAACGTGCCATTCATTATTATATTTGAACATATAATGTTGATATGGTTCGGAATAAAATTAAAAGGATTTCGAGGATTTCCAGGTATGTGGTTTACAGAGAAACCTTAGTCGATTACAAGGAGCACTTTTGGTCATTCGTAGGGTCATTTTTTGGCATTGGCCTGATTGCTTTGCTACAGAATAATTCAATGATGCCTCAGGATAAGATCATGCTCATCGGGTCCTTCGGAGCATCGAGTGTGCTGGTTTATGGATCAATTCAGAGTCCATTGGCTCAACCACGAAATTTAATTGGCGGACATTTAGTATCTGCTCTGATTGGTGTAACAGTATATAAATTTCTGCCTGATACCGTTTGGTTAACCGCGCCGCTCGCTGTTTCTCTTTCCATTGTATTCATGCAGATAACTAAAACACTACATCCACCAGGTGGAGCAACGGCATTGATTGCCGTAATCGGATCAGTAAAAATTAAGAGCCTCGGATATTTTTATGTTATCTCACCTGTGCTTGTTGGCGTGTTAATACTATATGTTGTCGCTCTTATTTTTAATAACATGACACCGAATAGAAAATATCCTACCGATAAAAAATTCACAAGAATGATTAAGAAGTTTCTTGCAAGAACATAAGTTGCTTTATCTTGATGCGATTTTCATTCGCACAAAATGTCCTTAAAAGAGAAAGTGATTTTTAACTGGAGTGGAGGTAAAGACTCTGCGCTCTGCTTACATAAGTTATTGCAGGCAGACCAGTATGATATTATGTGCCTGCTCACCAGCATCAACAAACAGTACCAACGAATTTCCATGCACGGTGTACGTGTTGATCTTCTTGAAAAGCAAGCTGAAATGATTGGACTGCCCTTACAAAAAATGGAGGTGCCTGAAATGCCAACCATGGAGGCGTATGATGAGATGATGCGCAGTACACTGGGCGCATTAAAAGCAAACGGCGCAACAGCATCGGTATTCGGTGACATCTTTCTTGAAGATTTAAGAAAGTATCGCGAAGACAGGCTTGCTGAACTTGGCATGAAAGGCATATTTCCCCTCTGGAAAAAATCAACCAAAGAGCTTATTCATGAGTTCCTTGAGCTGGGTTTCAAAACTGTGATCGTATGCGTTAATGAAAAGTATCTCGACAAGAGTTTCGCCGGCCGTATTATCGACCATGATTTCATTAACGATCTTCCAAAGAATGTTGATCCCTGTGGAGAGAACGGAGAGTTCCACACATTTGTATTTGATGGTCCTATTTTCAAGGAGCCCATTCCAATAGTTAGTGGTGACTTGGTCTACAAAAAATACACACCTAAAAAAACAGATGAGAGCAATACAACTTACGATTGCAATTCAGATAAAGACATATCAAATGCTCCCTACGAATACGGATTCTGGTATCGCGACATTCTTTTGCAAGTGTCCTAATTATTTATTTCCAAGTCTTCGAGGTATTAAGATTACTCCTGAGTAAATTTCAGAAATTATAAACTCGAATCGTCATTTAATGAAATCAATTCTATTGACCCTCTTGGTCCTTACCGGACTAACATGTTACTCACAAGACTACATGGATAAAATTGCTAATACTGCCTGTGAATGTATAAGCAAGGTATCGGATACTCTAGCGACCGAGGACTTTAATATGAAATTAGGCTTATGCATGATCGAATGTGCAACTCCTTATAAAAAGCAATTAAAAAAAGATTATCAGATTAATCTCGATGAGTTAGATTCTGGTGTGGGCGAAAGACTGGGAAAAATAGTTGGTGTAAAAATGCTTCCAATCTGCAGTGATCAGATTCTGAAACTAACAAAGAAAAACAAAATTAATAAAACACAAGAGAATCAAAAAGGCTTAGAGGCATCAGGTGTAATTACTAAAATTGAAAGTGATTATCTTGTAACTTTCTCTTTAAAAGACGACTCGGGAAAAGTAACAAAATTCTATTGGCTGACTCTTATCAATTCCAACCTGGATTTGATCAATGAATACAAATCATTTACAAACAAATCAGTTGATATCACCTATCATTCAGAAGAGTTCTTTGATCCGAAAATAGGCGAATATCGACAGTTCAATATTATAACAACTATTGAGTTATCAGAAAACTAACATTGGGTTGTAAAAACAAAAAGCCTATTCAGATCTGAATGGGCTTTTTGTTTATGTAATGTATTCTATCTCAAATCCACAGGTGTAACACCAGGGTATTTCTTGATATCAAAAGCGAAGAAGCTATCATCTACTTTTAGATTAGGAACAAATTTGGTGATGGTGTATTTATACTTATTGCCACTCTTATCAAACATTGTCCAGTTAACAACGCTCTTGTCTTTTTTAGAAATATTCATTCTTACTTTAAAGAATTGTGCATCCTTCTTTTCAGGAACGAGGTCAATAACCTCACATTGAACATTGCCTACTGACTCATCTTTCAAATAAAGATACTTGTAGCCTTTTTTATACATCTCGTAGAACTTGGATGGAGAAAGTTCATCAGACTTGGGATCGAAGTTATCGATGTTCACTTCTTTAGCATCTGGCAGATATGTCCAAACTGTCACTCCATTGTTAATAACTTCTTGCTCAGGCAGTGCTAATCTGAATTTATCGCCCTTTACTGTGATCTTGCCCTTAAATTCTTCATTAATTTTTTCTGTTTCGTTTGTTAGTGTGTAAGAGATATTGGCCTCAAAAGCTGTTAACGCCTTATACTTCTTGCTCATCTCCTCCAGAATCTCCAGCGCTTTTGCATCGTACTGTGCAAATGCTGATTTCACTAACACTAATAAGACAATACTTAAAATAGATTTTTTCATTCTTCCTGATTTTTACTTATCAATTACGCTTTACTATGTCTTTCTTTCAAGTTACTCAATAATTGTTCCAAACTCATTTCATCCTTAATCAAAACTTCCCTGGCCTTACTTCCTTCGAAAGCTCCAACGATGCCTGCGGCTTCGAGCTGGTCAATAAGCCTTCCTGCTCTGTTGTAACCCAGTTTAAGCTTGCGCTGAATCAGTGAAGTACTACCCTGCTGATGCATCACAATTAATTTTGCTGCTTCTTCAAACAAGGCATCTCTATCCGATAGATCTACATCACCCGGACCTCCTTCATCGTCGCCTTCAAACTCAGGCAGCATGTATGCAGAATCGTAACCACGTTGAGCGCCAATAAATTCACAAACCTTTTCAATTTCTGGAGTATCAACAAACGGACACTGAATACGAATGATATCAGAACCTGTTGAGAACAACATATCTCCCTGCCCTACAAGCTGATCAGCACCACCCGTATCAAGGATAGTTCGTGAGTCAACTTTAGAAGTTACTCGGAATGATAAACGCGCCGGGAAGTTAGCTTTGATAACACCTGTGATAACATTTACAGACGGACGTTGTGTTGCCACCACTAAGTGAATACCAATAGCGCGAGCCAACTGTGCCAGACGTGCAATAGGTGTTTCCACTTCCTTACCAGCTGTCATCATCAAATCGGCCAACTCATCAATTACCAAAACAATGTATGGCAAAAATCTATGTCCTTCTTTTGGATTAAGCTTACGAGCAACAAACTTTGCGTTGTATTCTTTTAAATTTCTGGTACCCGCATCTTTCAGAATCTCATAGCGGTTCTCCATTTCGATACAAAGTGAGTTGAGCGTGTGTACAACTTTCTTTGTATCTGTGATAATAGCTTCCTCACTATTCGGAAGTTTGGCCAGATAATGTCTTTCAATCTTACTGAAGAGAGACATCTCAACCTTCTTAGGATCGACAAGCACAAACTTCAACTGCGATGGATGTCTCTTATAAAGTAATGAAGTAAGAATAACATTCAACCCAACTGACTTACCCTGACCGGTAGCACCTGCCACCAGTAAGTGAGGCATCTTGGCCAGATCAATTACCAATACTTCATTGGAAATGGTTTTACCCATTACTATAGGCAATTCTTTATCAGTCTTTGCAAAACCCGGTGTAGCAAACACAGAGCGAATACTCACCATCTCACGGTTCTTATTTGGCACTTCAATACCAATAGTTCCCTTACCAGGAATTGGAGCAATAATACGAATACCCAAAGCGGATAAGCTCAACGCAATATCATCTTCAAGATTCTTAATTCGTGAGATCTTAATACCAGCATCTGGAACAATTTCATATAACGTTACCGTTGGACCGATAGTAGCTTTAATACTTTGGATGCCTATCTTGAAATTTACCAGCGTGGCGACAATCTTGTCTTTGTTCTGATTAAGTTCCTCTTGTGTTACACCTGCCTTACTCGACTCATATTCATTTAACAAATCAAGTGTAGGAAATTTATAACTACTCAGATCAAGTGTTGGATCGTAAACGCCTTGCTCCTCTACAAGTTTCTCAGCAAGCTCATCTGTTTCCAATTGTTCTTCAATAATAAAAACAGGTTCTGCCTTTGCTTCTTGCTTTACAGGTTGTGTTACCTCTACTTCAAGTTTAACCTCGTTGGATGGCTTAATAACTTCAGGTGGTGTAACGAGAACCGGATCAGGTATAACTTCCTTCTCTGTTTTCTCAGGCCAATTATCTTTATCATCTGTATATGCCGAAACGATACCCTCTTCTTCATGCTCATCAGGCATGAGCGCATCAACACCCATTGGCTTCGGATCTTTCGGTTGAAATAAAGGAATAGCTGTTATATTGAAATAGAATATAATGAAGATGAACAACGAGAGAATTAAAATCAGAAACGTTCCCCAACCAAACATACCATCACTGAGCACGGCGAGATGATAGCCCAATCCTCCTCCAAGAAAACTCCATTCACTCACACCATCATTAATCTGCGTCATGTAACCGAGCAGAAGGCATAACCATAAGCCTGTGAAAATGGAAAATACGGTGTATTGAAACAGGCGAAGCAGCTCGCGGTTAAAGACAATCTTAAATCCTAAAACAAAAAGAAAAGGCGGAATAAAAAAGGCAGCGATACCAAACCATCTGAAGATGAAATAATGCGAAACTACTGCACCATAAAGGCCGAGCCAGTTGTGAATTATTTTTTCGCGTAAGGCCTGAATCAAATCGCCCATACCTTCCTGACTTCCAACTTCGCTGAAATCAGCTTTGCCAGTAAACAGGTATGATAAAAGGGCAAAAAACAGGTAGACACCCAAAATCATAAAAACAAATCCCATCGCCAGCTTAAAGCGTGGATCTTTTAGAAAGTCAAGCTTGAACTTGGTTTTAGCGGTCTTGCTTTTCTTTTCCTTTTCAGGTTTCTTGAATGTGTTTGATTTATAGGTGTTTTCGGCCATGTAAGCTTAAAAAGTGTTCAAAACTACGCAATTAATTAAATTGCTGAAACCCGGTTTTAAAGTTCGCTTTCACTTCTAAATTAAATAGGTAGTGGTGCAGTTAAAGACTTCTTGCCCTGTAAAACCGCAAAAAAGCTAAATGTTACCTTTCTTTCAATAGAAGTATGTAAGTTTGTTACCGGAAATGACGTAAAATATAGGGAAAATTTTTATAGATAGTATCGTAGGGCATTTTATTTAAGCATTTCTGTAAGCGTTAGACTGATTTCAGCATGTAACGAAATTGCCCGATATGCATCAAAAAATTCTCCTGACTCTCCTTTGCCTATTTTGCCTTTGTGCAGAAGCGCAGATTACCAGCGATTTCAATTCCAATGCCGATGGATGGACTACCATTGTAGTTTCTGCAGGCCAAACCTACGCACCCACCTACAATAGTACCGGCGGAAATCCTGGTGGTTTTATTTCAGTTGAGTTGTCCAGCGCATTGCCGACACCATATTATTTTTATGCAGATCGATACTTCGACGCGCCTGCAAAATTTCTTGGCAATCATAATCTTTCCTATAATCAAAATCTGACTTTTGATTTACAGCAATCTACAAGTGGAACAGATATTACTGCTGCTGAAGTGATTATTACCGGAGGAGGCCTGTCCATCTTTTATCCGCTTTCAACTTCTCCAAGTACTTCATCATGGTCATCGTACTCAGTTTTACTCAAAGAAACTGGATGGAAGACTGGAAGTCTTGCGGGCATAGCCACTACGTATAATGATATAAAAACTGTACTCTCAAATATTACTTCACTCCGGATACGATCACAGTTTATTGGAAATTTTGCAGGCACCTATTCTGGCAGGTTAGACAACGTTGTGCTGAATGCAACAACGCTGGGAACTCCACCTTCCATTACTTCTTTTTCACCAACAAGCGGAGTGCCATCCGTTACCTCTGTAACAATCAAGGGAAATAATTTTAACTCAACCGGCTCTAACAACGCTGTTTATTTTGGAGGCGTAAAAGCAACTATTACTTCTGCCTCAGCAACACAATTGATCGTACAAGTTCCTAAAGGAGCTCAATATGCTCCAATTACAGTTGTTAATCTTGCAACAGGTCTTGGAGCTTCTTCGATCGCTCCATTCCAACCAGGTTTTGATAACAACCAGGATCATGATGGACAAATAATACGAGCCACGATGGCACCTGCTGTTACGTTTGACCTTGAAGCATCATCGGGCACAACAGGCACTACAGCCGTAGGCGACATTGATGGTGATGGATTAAATGATATAGTGGCAGGAGAAGGCGGAGGTGCAGGACTACATAAATTCAGTGTGTTTAGAAATGCCGGCATCACAGGCAACATCACAAGCGCTTCTTTTTTTTCGAAGGTATCATTCGACTGTATAAACCCCAACGAAAAAGGCTTTGTTTCTCTGGCTGACTTTGATGGCGATGGTAAACTGGACGTTGCTGTTTCAACTGCTACGGGTAGTGCTTTTGTATCTGTCTTTCACAACACCAGTACTGTTGGTACTATTTCATTTGCTGCTCCTCTGCAATTGCTGGGATATTCTTATTCAGATGGACCTATTACAGCTGCTGATATAGATGGCGATGGAAGACCAGAAATACTTGCCGTATTCAATAACAATTGCGCGACGAGTGACAGACTTTATATCTATGAAAATCTAAGCTCACCTGGCAATATTGATTTTGCAGCATTCTCAACGTTTGGCAATGTGTACACCTGTGGTGGCCATATTACTACTGGCGATTTAGATGGAGATAAGCTTACAGATGTGATAGTAGAAGCTACTTCCGTTACTGTATTTAAAAATACGTCTACACCAGGAAATCTGACCATGGCAACACCATTTGTTCTTGCGAACAATGCTAACGGTAGACCTGTTATTGCAGACCTTGACAACGACGGGAAAGCTGATATAGCCTGGCCAAAATCTTTTACTGATATCGAGATCAGAAAAAATATTTATACGGGAGGTGCTTTTGATGCTACCGCTTTTTCTTCCGCTATAGTGATCACTTCAACCGTTGCATCTAATGAAGCCACAAGTGAATTAATTGCTGGCGACATCAATGGCGATGGCAAACTGGATTTAATTTTGAGTGGAAGCACTGACATTGGTATTCTTGAAAATGTTTCATCAACAGGTGTGCTTGATGCTACTTCTTTTTTGCCAAGCATCCCCTATGCTACGAATCTCGGTACACCCTATTCTGAGGCACCTTTGATTGCCGACTTTGATGGCGATAACAAACAGGATGTACTTATTAAAACTACTAATGCATCTCCTGCCAAGTTACTGATTTATCACAATGAAAGTTATCCTGCTCCACGCATCGATAATCTTTCAGCAACTTCAGGAAGCACAGGAGGTTCTGTTAATTTAACTGGCGATCATTTTTCAACTGGTATCACTCCCACTGTAACCGGAAGACTCGGATCTTTTACTGCAAGTATTAATCTATCATCGAATACAAGCGCCTCTGCAACTATTCCATCAAGTGCTATCAGCAGCAATTTCAATGTTACAGAACATGGATTAACTGCATTTAGCAAACCCTTCAATGTTCTTTTTGGAAGCAGTCGTGTTATTGATGCTACTTCATTTTCTACGAGCATTGATTTTCCGTTGGCCAATAATACCCGAGACGCTCTTGAAATAGCTGACTTTGATGATGATGGAAAACCAGATGTAGTTGTTGTTGATAATTTTTCAACAAGTAAAATTTATAAAAACACTCAGGCAACAGCAGGTCAGCCAATCACAGCTTCTTCACTTACATTTCAAGCCACAACGTATACAGCCGGCTATAATGTTAAAGCATTTGATATTGATGGCGATGGCAAAACAGATTTAAACAATGGATATGGACTTCTGAAAAACAACAGCACTACCGGATCAGTTTCTTTCTTATACGGGCCCAACGGAGCCTATACGTATTCAGGTGGATTTAATTATGCAGCTACTGCTGATTTTAACAAAGATGGAAAAACCGACATTGCTGTAGCCAACGGAACTGCCTTTGTTCAACTCTACGAAAATCAAAGTACAAAAGAGGACTTTGTTAACAATGGATATTTATCAACCTTCAACACGAACGCCATCAACCTGGTAAAACCTGGTACCTATGGTGGAATTGTTGCTGCTGATTTTGATAACGATGGCTATGATGATATTGCAACTGTTACACCAAACACAGATAACTTTACAGTTTATCAAAACCTGAAACTTTATGGTCCTCTTAAGATGAGTTCTTTTTCTTCTGGTATAACTACAGCCACTGCAGACCAACCCAACAGTTTAACAGCAAATGATTTTGATGGCGATGGCAAAATTGATTTAGCCATAACTTTTTTTAACTCTGCTTTTGTTTCGATCTATAGAAATACAAGCACTGCCGGCACAATCAGTTTTGCAACGAATGTAGATTTGCCCTGCTTAAGCAAAGGCTACAACATTGCTTCTCAGGATTTGGATGGTGATGGTTTTGCTGAAATAGTAGTAATTCACAGACCCAATCCAGGACCTGGTTCGTTTAGTGTTTTTCAAAATAAGAGTACATCAGCAAATATTAGTTTTAATGCTGTTGTGAATTATTCACTATCTATCTCGCGCAATCCACAGGCTTTAGCCATTGCCGATATAAACCTTGATCAGAAACCCGACATATTAATTGTAGGTGATCCATATACGGCAAGTACTACAGGCTTGATGGTATTTGAAAATAAAATAGCATCTGGTCCTGTGATCACGATAACAAAACAACCTGCAGACGTTTCTCTTTGTGATGGAGCAACAGCTAACTTTAGTGTTGATGCATCAGGCACAACCAACATTACTTATCAATGGCAATTTAGTCCTAACACCGGCACCTTTGCAGACATTGTTGATGGTAGTGGTTATACAGGCACTGCAACTAAAAGTTTATCCGTAAACACAACCGGAAATTTTGGAGAAGGAAGATATCGTTGCAAGATAAGTGGAGATCTTGCTACCACTGTTATCAGCAATGATGAAGGTTTATTTATTAATGCGATACCATCACCTCCCACTACAACGGATGACTCAGACTGCAATCCAAAATCATTCGTACTTCAAGCTTCTGGTGCAAGCAATGGTCAGTATCGGTGGTACGATGCGCCTGTAAACGGACTCATTTCCGGTGAAGTCAATAGCACCTATACAACACCCGTTATCAACTCTACAACAACATACTATGTGAGTGTTAGCATTGCTGGCTGTGAAAGTACACGTACATCTGTAACAGCAGAAATAAAACCGCTTGCCAAACCAATTATCACATTTGATCCACCTGTTACCAATACCAGCCCGGTTAACTTATGTGGTGGGGAAACTATAAATATGAGCGTTCCTTCAGGTTTTGAAAGTTACAGTTGGTCTGATGGCAGTTCATCCAATTCAATAGATGTTAGCACTGCTGATGTTTACTCCGTTACTGTATTTGATACCAATGGATGTCAAAGTACATCAGCTTCAGTAACTGTTACCGTAAATCCATATCCAACGGCTGTCATTACGCAACAAGGCGATGATTTAGTAGCATCTACAGGTGATAGTTACCAATGGAATTATAACGGAACTGCTATTGAAGGTGCAACAAGTCAGTCTCTTCCATTTAATATTTTTGAATATGGTGATTATACGGTAGACGTAACTGTTAATGGATGTACTGCTACGTCAGATGAATTCATCAATCTTATTACAGCAGTAGAACCTTTAAGTAAAACAATCAAGATCTATCCAAATCCGATAAACGATCATTTCACGATAGAAAATAATTCAGGCGCTTCAGTCAACACTAAAATCTCTGACCAGCTTGGACGCACACTTTTCAATTCCAGTATTCCTCCGGGAAGTACTACGATTGAGAGCAACACACTATCATCTGGTCTTTACATTCTTGAAATTAAAAGTAACACCGATGTATTAATCAGTAAACTAAAGAAACAATAAGACTAAGCGGTTCAGATGTTTCCGTTCATTGGTCATTGACAATTAAAAGATATTAGTTATGCGATTTCTGTACTATTCTATTATTCCAATCTTACTCATCTTCACAGGATCATCCTGCACTGAAAATATTCCGGACTGCCCAACCAAATTCTGTATCCTCGCTACGGGATGGCAACTTATTGAAGTTTATGAAGACGATGTAAAACTGACGCAAGATGTTAGCAAGTATAAAATAACATTAACACTACCTGACGATAAAGTAGCAAAGGGTGATTATAATCGCGTCAACTCATCAGGACTACAAGATGTTGGCGCATGGGAAGTTCAAAACGCAGATGAAGTGTTGTTGTTGAAGCCTGAATCGAGTCCAAATGAGCCTTATATCATTGAATCTCTAACCTTGCGTAAGATGGTGTTAGTTATTAATCGGGATGACACCAAAACAGGGCCTAAGCAATTAAAATATTTGTTCGAACCTTTTTAATGCGTTGCAAATGAAAAAGATTTTACTTCTTCTGTTCTGTTTAACATTATCCATCAATGTCTTTTGTCAATGGTATATTGGACTTAAAGCTGGTCCAACATTCTCGAATTACAAAAGTAAAACCCCCTGGAAAGAAGTTACCAACCTTGGCTTTACCGTTGGGGCAACGGCATACAAGCAAGTGAATACGCACATTGGTTACATGGTAGATCTGCAATACATCCAAAAAGGATATTATCATAAAATTTGTAATTCTATCTCTGATAAATTAAAAGCAAACTACATCGAGGTTCCAATTATATTCGATTATACGTTCATCATTCCATCATTAAGAAATTTTAAAGCGCACGGCAACCTGGGATTATACACCGCCTATTGGCTCAGCGGGAAATATGTTGACAAAGGCATTGATGGAACAGGTGATACATTTGATTTTAAAAAGAACAAAGCAAGCCGCTTTGATGTCGGCCCTAATGCTGGTGGCCGAATAGAATACATTTTAAAGAATGGATCTCTTTCACTTGACCTTCGATATGAACTTGGTTTATTAGATATGCAGAAAACAAACGACAACACCAACAATACAAACAGGGCGCTGATTGTTGGATTGACGTATTACAAATTTCTGAAATAAAATCAGATCATTTTATTTTCAATAGCAACGCGCACCAACGCTGCCGTATTTTTTACCTGAAGCTTGGAGATTAAATTTTTTCGATGCGAATCCACTGTTGTAACGCTGATGAAAAGCTTCTCGGCTATTTCAATATTTGTTAATCCTTCAGCAACTAATTTCAGCACTTCAATTTCGCGACGAGTCAGTAAAGGTTGATTATGCTCCTGGATACTTTCTCGTATATCTTCATGTCCAAGCCAGTAACTTCCTCCATTGATAACTGCATTAATTGCTGTATCTATTTCCTCGAAAGAAGAATTTTTAAGGAGGTAGCCTTGTGCACCGGCATCACGCATCCCTTGAATATAACTGAGCTGATCAAAATTAGTAAGGGCAATGATTTTGGTGTCGGGATATTTTTTCCTCAACGTACCACAAAGCTCAATTCCATTTTGATCAGGAAGGTTGATATCAAGCAAAATAATATCTGCGGTATGATGCATAAAATAACCAAGGCATGAGGCAGCAGTCATAGCATATCCAACTACTTCACTATCTGGCAACCTGAGCAACATGGTCTGCAGGCCCTCTATTACCATGGGGTGATCATCTACTACAAAAATTTTTATCATGATTCTACCATAAAATCAATTGCTACCGAAGTTCCTTTTGCTGATGACAAAAGATCAACCTTGCCCCTAAGATACTCAACTCTTGAACGTATATTCAACCACCCCGCACCTTGTGTCTGCTGAGCCACATTAAATCCATGTCCATTATCTTCTACCGTAATGCTGAGGTGACTATCATGACGTGAAATCTGCACCAGCACTTTACTGGCATTAGCGTGCTTGGCAACATTATTAAGCAGTTCCTGAACGATCCGGTAAATTATTATTTCCGAACTATCAGAAATTCGCTTGGCCATACCAACAGTTTGAAAATCAATTTTAAAAATTCCTGTTTTATTCAATGCATCACAATAATCATTAACTGCCTGAACTAATCCAAACTTGATCAGCGCTTCAGGCATCATGTTATGCGCTACACGCCTCAATTCATTTATAGAATGATCGAGCATATCTAACGATCGTTCAAAAACCAACACATTCTCTGCA
Organism: Cyclobacteriaceae bacterium; assembly: GCA_035493595.1. Lineage (GTDB taxonomy): Bacteria > Bacteroidota > Bacteroidia > Cytophagales > Cyclobacteriaceae > DATCRE01. The sequence continues at coordinate 19,611 of DATJHZ010000457.1, forward strand.
TTCAGAATCATATTTGTTTTCATATTCAATAAAGAAAATTTAACACCCGACAATAATCCTCCCAGGCCATCATGTAAATCTTTCGCCATGCGCCTTCGCTCCTCTTCCTGACCTTTCAAGATAGAATCTGCTACCAACAATTGATTATCTTTCTCCAGTGTTTTAATGCGCTCTTCATTTAGTAGTTCATTCTGCTCCGCTATTTTCTGTTTCTGTGCAACGTTACGATAAATAAGCAAGGCTGCTATACAAAAAAATACAAAGACTCCTAACCCGGTATACAGCAGACTGGTTTTCTCTCGTATCAGCAGCGCCTGTATCTCCTTTTCTTTTTGAAGCTTAATAATTTCTTGTTCTTTTTTATTGGCTTCGAATTTAGCATCAACTAAAAAAATGCGGGCATGATTATGCGCTCTTACCAGGCTGTCGGCATAAAGCTGTTCTTCAGTTTTATATTCAAGTGCTTTAATAAGATTTCCTTTAATTCTCTCAAGCTCACTGTAGTCGTTGTAAGCTTCAGTAACCATGGGTTTGTAATCAAATGCTTTTGCCAGTCTTAAATAGATATTCAAATAACGTTCACATTCAACGTAGTTTTTCTGTCTGCGAAATGTGAGGCTGAGTTCGTGTGCTACATCGGCTATAAAATAGGGATCATTAAAAAGTATTGCCTCTCTGTAAGACTGTGTTAATTCGCCAATAGCTCCATGAAGATCATTGTTTCCTCTTTTGCACTGACCTAATGCGTTGTGATAATATGATTTTGATAAATGATCAATATTCAAATTGCTTACTACTTCAATGCGTCTTAAATATGACCTTGCTTCTTTTCCCTGGGAAAGTGCAAGGCAGGCTGTGATCAGTCTGCATATGTTAGGCATACTTACATCAGGTTTCTTCTTATCATTTAAATACGCTAGTGATTTTACGAGATGTTCCTTAGCTCGACCCCATTCTTTTATATCAGAAAAAATATAACTGATATTAAAATAAGCTATTGCAATACCTGCACTATCCTTCAATCCTTCAAGTTGTTTTATTGATCGTGTATAGTAACTGTGTGCTGTTTCCAGATCATTTAACAATGCATACAAGGCTCCCAGATTATTCAAGACCAATCCTTCATATCTCAGCCTAATTTTTTTTAATGCTTTGGTCTTGTTGAAACAAACAATGGCTTTTTCATAATTCAAAATAGAGTGTAAATAATCTCCTCTGTCGTATTGGATGTTACCCAGACCCCAATAGCAAGCTCCTTTAAAAAACTCTGAAACTCCTTTGTCTGACAAAATTCTGTGATAGATTTTGCGTGATGTGCGATAATCAATACGCTGATAAAACAACGCAATAGAAAGCCTTGCCTCCATTCTCAATGAATCTGAATTGTTAGTTACAGATTCTGCTTTCAAGCTATCAACATATCGGATTTGTTTATTGGTTAGCGTTGCCGGTGGAGAATTTGCCAGGCTATCTAATTTTGAATGAATCAGAAAATGCACAATCGTGTCAGCGTATTGTCCATACGTCTTTTCCATGAGCAGCACGAATACACAAATGACAAAATACTTTATCACAACATCTAATTTGAACAATTCATAAATGCCAATCAAAGTCTAAAGTAAAAATCCCCTTTTTTGGGGATGTATCCTTTTGTGAAAAGTACAACCTTTGAATACCCATCTAAGACACCCTTATGAAGACCTGCATTTCACTATTGTTTGCAATTAGCTTTTCAACAATTGCCTTTGGTAAAGTTTTAACGGTGAGCAACAATCCTGATCACCCAGCTCAGTTCCCTGATGTTCAGGCAGCCATAACAGCTGCTAGCAGTGGAGATACTATTTATGTTCATGGGTCGCAGTTCACTTACCCTGATTTTACTATCAACAAGAAACTCGTTGTTATTGGCGCAGGTTACAATTCAAACAATCAGTTTAACCAACCAACACGTGTAGGGACAATTTATTTTATCAAAGATACCGGTCTTCAAGACGGATCATCGTCTACATTAACCGGCTTCTTAATTACAAGTAATGTCTATGGTTGTGGCACATCTAGTGGTCAACTAGGTATCAGCAATGTAAAGTTTTTTCGAAATCAGGTAAATGGAACGTTTTACCTGCATAATGTTTGCTGCTTCCCAACAGCAACAGGATCTAACTGGACTATTTATAATAATCTGATAAACATTATTACCAGTGGAAGTGGCGGCTCAACATCACAGTCTGCATCAAACATCACCATGCAAAACAATATCATTTTTGACAACATCAATGGTTTCTCCATGAGCTCCGTTCTGATTGATCATAATGTTTTTCCTGGCTCAGATGCATTAAGTAACTTATACTACGCTACCGTAAGCAACAATATTTTCATGATGACTACAGGAAACATACTTGCCGCCAACGTTAACTTTAACACGTTCAATAAAAATCTAAGCATGCTTACAACGGTTGGGCCTAATGCACCAACCAATAGCTTTGCCGGGGGAAGTAATACAGAGTCAGGCAACTTCATTGGTGTAGATCCGAAGTTTGTCAATGTTACAAATCTCAACAGCTACTCTTACAGCTTTGATTATCGACTAAGCGCATCTTCAACAGTGCGTAACGTAGGAACTGATGGAACTGATCTTGGTATTTATGGTGGTGCATTTCCATATCCAAGTGGTGGCGCATCAGGAAGTGGCTATGATACCAGTCCGTTGCCTCCTATTCCTCAGGTCACAGAAGTCAATATATTGAATGCCACACTACAGCCAGGTTCTTCGCTCAATGTTAATGTGAAAGCTAAAGTCAATAATTAATCACCCTGATCATTCAGTTTACACGATTAATATGATGAAGAAAATATTCATACTGCTTTTACTCTGCCCGCTCGCGAATGAATTGAGAGGCCAGGTGCTTAATAAGGCAGAATATTTCTTTGACAATGATCCTGGAACAGGTAACGCAACCCCAATATCAATAACTGCGAGTGCCACCATTAATACTAATTTCAGCATCAACATTAACGCGTTAAGTACAGGTTTTCATAATCTTAATTTTCGCTTGCGCGATAATAACGGACATTGGAGTCATTTTCAAAGCCGCACTTTTTTTCTTACGCCGTTGTCGTCTGTTGTTCCTGCTACAAAAATTACAAGGACTGAATATTTTTTCGATGCTGATCCTGGAGAAGGAAATGGAACATCGATTACTATAACTCAAGGCGCAACGATTAACCAGAATACTGTCGTACCTATTACTTCATTAACACCTGGCTTTCACAATCTTAATTTTCGTTCGCACGATGACAAAGGTATATGGTCTCACTTTGCAACCCGCACATTTTATATTGTTCCACCGATAAATTCTAATAGTTCAACAACAATATCAAAAGCTGAATATTTTTTTGATAACGACCCAGGTATTGGTAACGGAGTAAATATCGCCGTTACTCCCGCAGGAAGCATCAATCAAAATACAGTGATCCCAATAACGTCGTTATCAGCAGGCTTCCACTATCTAAGCATAAGAGTAAAAGATGAAAAAGGAAAATGGTCTCATTCAGCAAGCCGTGTGTTTTATATTCTTGCCACGCCTCAAACTTCTGCATCATTAAAAAAAGCAGAATACTTTTTTGATACCGATCCTGGAGCAGGTAAAGCAACACCCTTACCTGTAACCTCAGCGGCTACACAAGACAATAACTTTGCACTGGATATTACTTCTCTCTCTCCTGGATTTCATAATCTGAATATTCGCTATCGCGATAATCGCAATCAATGGAGTCATTTTCAAACACGTACCTTTTATATTGTACCTACTTCATCATTGGGTGCAGCCAAGCTTACCGAAATTGAATATTTTATTGACAATGATCCTGCATTGAATTCATCGGCTGTTGGAAAATCTGTTTCGTTCACAGCTGCATCTTCTATAGATCAGACCTTTGCTCTTGATCTTACAGGAACACCTAAAGGAAATCACGTTCTATACATAAAGGCAAAAGATGAGAATGGTTTCTGGAGTGATGCTACAAAAGCAACGTTCACTATTTTATCATGTACACCTCCCGGAGGACCTACAGCACCTGTATCAAGTCGTTGTGGCGTTGGTACAGTAACACTAAATGCAACTGGCAGCTCTGGGTCACAGGTTTTCAATTGGTATGACGACGCGTCATCATCCACTATACTTTCTACTGGAAGTTCATTTCTTACACCTTCACTCTCTGCTACACGAGATTATTTTGTCAGCATTTATGATCCTGTAACACTTTGTGAAAGTAATCGTGTCAGCACATCAGCCATTATAAAATTTGCTGATAAGCCACTCATCAATCCATCAGGGTCACTAAGTTTTTGTGAAGGTGGCTCTGCTATTCTTTCAGCCCCTGCGGGATTCTCTCAATACAAATGGTCTTCTGGTGAAATTACACAACAGATATTGGTTAGTAATAGTGGTAAGTTTGCTGTGCAGACGGGTGATGGTACTTGCTTAAGTCCATCATCCGATTCTGTTACTGTAACTTCTGTTACGGCATTACCAAAACCCACCGTTACAGTAACTGGAAGTACAACCATCTGCGGCACAGGCTCTGTTGACTTAAGCGGACCTGATGGTGTATCGTATGCATGGTCAACGGGCGCCACTACAAAAACAATTACAGTTTCAGCAACGGGTGTTTATTTTCTTATTGTAAAGTCTGGTGCGAATTGCCCAAGTCTGCCTTCTGATCCTGTCGCTGTATCGGTACTAACTCCTCCCTGTAATGGCGGAGGTGGAGATACCAATCAACCTCCTGACATTGATAACAAACCATTAGCCTCACAAATTGAAGGTGTTGTTCAGGTAGATCTGACAACCTTAGTAAGTGATGCTGATAACAATATTAATTTCTCAAGCCTCCGCGTCATTAACAATGAAACATCGCGCGGTGTACCTGTTGTCATTGATGATGCTTACACGCTTACCATCAGTTACAAAGGCACGCCTTTTACGGGCACAGACCGTATCACGCTGGAAGTTTGTGATCTGGATGGCGCATGTGTACAGAAAGTGATAGACATCGATGTTGTCGGTCAGGTCATTGTGTATAATGGTCTCACGCCTGATGGTGATGGTTTTAATGATGTGATGCTGATCAAGTATGTGGATGTTGTTGATGGAGCATCTTCAAATACAGTTTCCATTTATAACCGATGGGGAGATGAAGTCTTTAAAGTAAAAAATTATAATAATGATGACAGAGTTTTTGCTGGAAATACCAACTCAGGAAATGAACTACCCTCGGGCACCTATTTTTACAAGATAACTTTTGCTGCTGGCAAAACCTTAACGGGATACATCACATTAAAACGCTAGAGAGATGAAAAATTTAGTCTGGCTTACAATCCTACTTGCATGTGCAACAAGTTATGCGCAGCAAGATCCCATTCATGCGCAATACATGAACTCGCCGATGTTAATCAATCCAGCGTATGCTGGTTGTACACGTGCTTTCAGCGCATCCATTGCATACCGTAAGCAATGGGTTGGTTTTGAAGGAAGCCCTGTTACCATGAATGCCAACGGCCACATAGCACTTGCTGATAACAAAATGGGTGTTGGAATAATTTTGCTTCAGGACGAAATCGGATCAAACAAAACAACAGAGGCTGAGATCACATACGCTTATCATCTTCCTTTGAAAGAAGAGATGCGATTATCGTTTGGACTACAGGCAGGTGCTGTTAACTACCGGAGTGATTACAGTAATCTAACCATCAATCCTAATGATCCTAAGTTTGCAAGCAGCAGCGAGTGGAAACCAAATGTTGGTGCTGGCTTGATGCTTATGAGTGAAAAATTTATGCTCAGTCTTTCGGTTCCTAAAATGCTAAGCGCCAGCAATGGTATTGACTCGCTTACAACAAGTTTATACAACAGACATTTTTATGGATTGGCTGCTTATCTAATCCCTCTCTCCTATCGCGTTAAACTTAAACCCTATGTAATGGCTCGTGGGGTTCAGCATGCACCTCTCTCGATGGATGTAGGTGTATCGATACGAGTAGATGATAGTTATACTATTGGAATTTTTACACGCAATCTTAACGCGTATGGATTTACTGCGCAGATTAATCTGGGTGATACATTCCGGTTTGGGTATGTATTTGAACTTCCTTCCAATAGTTCTGTGGGATTAAACTTTACATCGCACGAGGTAATGCTCGGCATGCGTATCAAAGCCCTGCGCTTTCATGATATTACTACTATCAGAAACTTTTGAACCACGAAGACGCTAAGGCACTAAGATTCACCAAGAATTGCGCAATTAGTCTTTGTGCTTCTTTGAGATCTTTGTGGCTTTGTGGTTCAAAGAAAGCTCTAGTCTCTATGGTTTAATCAGCTATAATTGCTTTGTTAATATTTTTAACGAGTGCAGGCCCCTCATAAATAAATCCTGTATAAAGCTGAACCAGGTCGGCACCAGCTTTTAGTTTTTCTAATGCATCGGCTTCATTCATAATTCCACCGACACCTATGATTGGAAAATTCTTTCCCAAACCAGCCCGCAGATAACGAATCACTTCTGTTGCACGATTTGTTAAAGGTTTGCCACTTAATCCACCGTTACCTATCTGTTCAACTACGCTCTTATCTGTTATCAAACCATCACGAGAAATAGTTGTGTTGGTAGCAATCACTCCATCAGCATTCGTCTCTTTCAAGATCTCAATTATATCGTCAAGTTGTTCTTTAGTTAAGTCAGGCGCTATCTTCAACAGAACCGGTTTATATTTGCTTTTAGCTTTACTCAGTTGGATAACGTAGCTAAGCAAATTTCGTAAGGGCTCTTTTTCCTGTAACTCTCGTAAGCCCGGTGTATTAGGTGAGCTTACGTTCAATACAAAATAATCTACATAGGGATGAAGTTCTTCAACGCAATAAGTATAATCATCAAGCGCATCGTTGTTTAATGTTGCTTTATTCTTTCCAATATTTCCACCTACAATTACAGACGACTTACGATTCTTTAAACGCTGAACCGCTGCTCGAACTCCTTCATTATTAAAGCCCATACGATTAATGATTGCGCTGTCTTCAGGTAATCTGAATAAGCGTGGCTTATCGTTACCGGGCTGTGGCCGTGGGGTTACGGTTCCTATCTCTATAAAACCAAAGCCAAGCGATGCCAACTCATCAATTAGTATGGCATTTTTGTCAAAACCGGCGGCCAGTCCTACAGGGTTTGTAAAACGCACCCCAAAAAGCTGACGTTCGAGTTTTTTATCCTTGAAATCAAAAAAAATCCTAAGCAAAGAAAGCCCACCTGGAAATTTACCAAGCGTTTTCAAAGCATTAAAAACCATGTAATGAACGCGTTCAGGATCGATTAAAAACAGAATCGGGCGAATAATCAATTTATACATGGGCGCAAAGATAAGACTTCGTCAGGCTCTTAATAATTATGAATAGCTTCTAAAAAAACTTTTTTATAGGTTAGCCTGAATTTTAGCTCTACACATGAAAAAAGTTCTGGGCACTCTGCTCCTGTTTACATCTATAATCTTTTCAGGTCATGCACAGAAACGGATTGGCGGCATGGCTGGTTATGCCACCGGTTTCAATGATATCAATATTGGAGCAAATGCTGAGTTCTTTATTTTTGACAAAGTTTCAGTTGCGCCTGATATGCTTTTCTATTTTCCGGTTACACGAGGCGATGTTCACAAAAACTGGATTGAATTTAATCTTAACGGGCACTATTACTTTTACACGCACAACATCTATGAGTTTTATGGCATTGGCGGGATGAATTACACCATCACACGATACAAGTACAATCTTGACAACAGCAGGCACTCAAAAGAATTACTAAATATAAATGTTGGCGGAGGAGTAAATTTCAAAGTCGCCAAAAACCTGATTCCTTTTTCAGAGATAAGATTTGTGGGATTTGCTGATAATATTATAGTTGTTGGAGGACTAAAGTTCGATCTGTAACCAACTCACTTACCTTTTCCCTGAACTGGAAATCTCTTATAGGCTGATTCAATTGTTACATCAAATAATTTACTGATATCTTTCATCACACTATTCATAGTGCAGTTAGCTGTCCATACTGAACTTTTGTTTTCGGTAATATCCAGAATCAAAACTCGCGTTTCGTTGCTCACTTTATAATTCGAAGCATCTATGGCCGTAGGATCATCCACCGGAGTCTGGCCGAGTGGCCCTGCCTTACGAGGCGTAAGTTTAGCAGTGACATCATACAGATAACTAATAACAAGTTGCGCAGTTGAATCTGTTGCCTCCTGATAGCCTCGCAGTGTCATTTGTTTGGTTACAGCTTCTTTTACCATTTCAAAAATCTGAAGCTCTTTGTGTTTTGACATATCGGCTGAAACTACCTGCCCTTGTATGACAGCAAATGTTTCGTACTTAGAGATCTTAACACCTTTGGCTTTCGATATTTTTATCTGACTCCATGCAGGCACAGAACCAACTATCGTGAAAACCAGAAGAATATAAATTATAGAATTGAACGGAGTGATTGATCGTTTCATAAGAAGTAAAAATACAATGAATTTAGATAGCGTCAACTGCGTGGATGAAATTCCTGGATAACCTGCCTCAGGTAATCGCGGTCAAGATGCGTATAAATTTCTGTTGTGGTGATCGACTCATGACCCAGCATCTCCTGCACGGCGCGGATATCGGCACCGCCTTCAATTAAATGTGTAGCAAAAGAATGCCTGAACGTATGCGGACTTATCGTTTTATTCAAACCAACTTTCAACGCCAGATTTTTGATGATGGTGAAGATCATAACGCGTGTCAGCTTCTTTCCATTTCGATTTAAGAAAACGTACGGCTCATATCCTTTTTGAGCAGGCTTATGTGGTGCCTTTCCGCGAATTTCATTGAGGTAAATTTGCAGATATTTTAATGCATCTCTGCCAATGGGCACTAACCTTTCCTTGTTACCCTTACCGAGAACACGAAGAAAGCCTTCATCAAAATGAATATAATTCAGCTTCAATTCAACCAGTTCAGAAACACGCAGTCCTGAACTGTAGAGCACTTCCAGTATGGCACGGTTGCGCGCACCTTCAGATGTGGAAAGGTCAATGGCATCCAACAGTTTTTCAATCTCCGGAAAACTCAAAGTATCCGGTAACTTCCGTCCTATTTTTGGTGCTTCAATGAGTGCTGTTGGATCTACTTTAATAAGCTCCTCAAAAAATAAATACCTGTAAAATGCTTTTATACCTGAAAGAATGCGTGCCTGACTATAAGCACTCATGCCTAATTCATTAATGTATTGAAGAAGACCTTTCAACTGCTTGGCCGTTACCTGCAAAGCCGTAGTACCTGATGCCGTCAACTCAATATACTGATGCAGCATCTCTACATCATGCATATAAGCTTCGATAGAGTTGCCCGAGAGTGACCGCTCAAGTTTTAAGTAGCTGCCAAATTGCTTCTGATGAAATTCCCAGTTCAATGATTTAATATCAGTTATTACAAAGGTGCGAATTAGTTTTACCATATTTCTATTCAGCCTGTCATTTTCGTTGAATTAAACTATTCCACTTTTACTATCTTGCCTATCCAAAACTTTTAAATACATAAAGCATGAAAATACAAATTATCAATGGCCCCAATCTTAACCTTCTGGGCAAGCGTGAGCCAACCGTTTATGGCAATAAAAGTTTTGAAGATTTCTTTGCCGAACTAAAAACCCGATTCCCTGAAATTGAACTGCACTATTATCAGTCCAATGTAGAAGGTGAGCTTATTAACAAAATTCACGAAGTAGGTTTTAGTTTCGATGGCATTATTCTTAACGCTGGCGCATACACCCACACATCGGTGGCTATTCATGACGCTGTCGGTGGAATTAAAACACCAACCATTGAGGTTCATATTTCAAATGTATATGCACGAGAGGAATTCAGACACAAAAGTCTGATCACATCAAAATGTATTGGTATGCTCACTGGCTTTGGTATGGAAGGTTATGCTCTTGCTATAACTCATTTTAAATCACTGGCGGGGAAAGGCTAATCGTTATCCGTTAATAGTAAATCGTAAATCTGAAAGTAATATGATCTCCTTCTATCCCGGCCCTTCACGCATTCACGACGAAATACCTCGTTATGTGCAAGATGCTCATAAGCTTGGCATCATGAGCATCAATCATCGCAGCGAAGAGTTTGTAGCCATGTCTGAAACTACTATTGGGCTACTGAAGGAAAAATTAAACATCCCAAAAGATTATACCATCTTATATACAGGTTCGGCTACAGAATGCTGGGAGATTATAGCGCAGTCATTGATTCAGGAAAAGAGTTATCATTTATACAGCGGTGCTTTCGGTCAAAAATGGTTTGAATATACCAGCAGAATAAAAAGTGGTGCAGAAGCACATGCTTTCTCACAAGAAAAAAAAATCAACAGCAACGAGCTCAACTTCACTCATGAGGGAGTTATCTGTATTACACAAAATGAAACATCAAATGGAACACAAGTAACAAACAGTGTTATTCGATCCATTAAAAATAAATATCCCAATTATTTAGTTGCTGTGGATGCTACCTCATCTATGGGTGGAGTAAATCTTGATTTCAAATCTGCTGACGTCTGGTTTGCTTCTGTTCAAAAATGTTTCGGCTTACCTGCAGGACTTGCGTTGCTGATCTGTTCGCCACAAGCTGTAAAGCATGCCCGTACTATTAATGAAAGAGATCATTACAACAGTCTTCCATTCATGCTTGACATGATGGAGAAATGGCAAACACCTTTCACGCCGAATGTGTTAGGAATCTATTTGCTTATGCGCGTAATGAAAAAAGTTAAGCCCGTAAAAATTGTAGAAGAGAAAATTATTTCACGTTTTCAACAATGGGAAAAATTCTTTGACGATTCCAGTCACCTTAAGATTCTGATAAAGAACAAATCCGTTCGTTCGCATACAGTACTTCCTATCGAAGCCAATGCAGAGGTACTCACAAAAGTAAAAGCACTTGCCAAAAAGAATAATATGTTACTTGGTGAAGGCTATGGCGATTGGAAAAAGACAACCTTTCGTATCGCTAATTTTCCCGCATTAAAACAATCTGAAATTCAAGCGTTGAAAAAGCTGCTTAAGCGGTTTGAGGCGGGAATTTAATGTTAGATAGCCTGAAAAAAAATTAAAATAACATTAAAGAAAAGGGAATATAGCGCCTAAAACGTGTGCACAGGGTGTATACGTCAAAAATTAAATTCACCCATTGAAGAATTGGTCGTTTTCTTAAGACCTTTGCATATCGACGCTCGTTAAGATGATCCTAAAAATGAAATTATTTATGCGTGCTGTCCTCTTTCTTTTGTTAGTGCAATTCATTACGCCAGCATTTCTTTCATTTGATACGCCGGATGATTATACGCAACTTGAGAATACAACAAACCTAACGCTGGAACATAGATCATTTTTGTTTCCTGTTCTTTTAAAAGAGAATGAAGAGAATGAGTATGAGGAAGGATCACAACGTAATTTCATTGCTCAACTTATTTTTGATTTTTCCGATCATAGTTCAGCACTCATTGAATCACATCAATCAAAATACACTCCTACCCGGTACAGCCAGTGGCAAAATGATCAACCTCTTTTGTTTACACTTTTCTGCACTTACAATATCTGATCATCCGCTGAGTCTTCAGCCTTTAACAATCCTTTAAAAATATTTTTAAATCGGCCTTAGTTCTAGGGAAGATGTACTCTAATGATTGAATCCAACTTATGAAAACAATTGAAGCTCCAAAAGGTGGCCTTGAAGGTCTGAAGCAAAACTGGGCTGCTGATGCCCTCTCAGGTTTCTTGGTCTTTTTATTGGCGATGCCACTTAGTTTAGGTATAGCCAAGGCAAGTGGTTTCCCTGCTGCTATGGGAGTTCTTACGGCCATGGTCGGCGGTATTGTAGTAAGTATTTTCATGGGAGGAAGGCTGACAATTAAAGGACCTGCTGCCGGCCTCATTACTGTTTGTGCAGGCGCAGTGGCGGATCTTGGAAATCTCAATATTGAAGGTGTCTCTGGTGTTCAGTTGGCTTGTGGCGCAGTGTTGATAATGTCTGTTATCCAACTCGTTTTTGGTTTCTTGAAATTTGGATCGTATAGCGATTTCTTCCCGCACTCTGCAGTGCACGGTATGTTAGCTGCAATTGGTGTACTAATCTTTGCGAAACAATTTCCTATACTTCTTGGCGTTGACGCTGCATTAACAAAAGGTCTGTCGCCAATTCAACTCTACACACATATACCCACTTTTATTGCAAATGCAACTCCAGATATTGCTGTCATTGGTATTCTCAGCATGGTAATTATTTTCGGATTGCCAGCACTTGGGGGTATCTTCAAAAAAATACCAGCACCCATGATCGTTTTGATAATCATGATTCCGCTTGGCATTTACTTTAATCTTAAAAGCGAGCATCCAACATCATTAGTTTCTATTGGAGATTTCTGGGGAAATGTAAAATTCAGTGCAAGCTTTGCTGCAGTTGATACCGGAGTATTCTGGAAATATGTTTTTATGTTTTTGTTTGTTAACAGTCTTGAGTCGCTGCTAACGGTTAAGGCTATTGATGGACTTGATCCCTGGAAGCGTAAATCAGATTATAATAAAGATTTAAGTGCGCTCGCGCTCGGCAATGGTGTTGCTGGTGCATTCGGCGGACTCCCTATGATCTCCGAAGTTGCACGTAGCTCGGCTAACGTTAATTTCGGTGCAAAGACACGTTGGGCTAATTTCTTTCATGGAGTATTCTTACTTGTTTCCATGCTGGTGCTTATTCCATTTATCGAAATGATTCCAAACGCAGCGTTAGCGGCTATGCTTATTGCTGTTGCCTATCGTCTTGCTTCACCTAAGGAATTTATCAATACTTACAAAGTAGGTAAAGAGCAACTGCTCATCTTCCTGGTTACAATTTTTGTAACTGTTGCTGAAGATCTTTTACTGGGTGTTGCCGCTGGTATCGCTACTAAATTTGTTATCCACATCATCAACGGTGCTCCTATTGGTTCGTTGTTCTCTGCCAGGTATGATCTTGAAGAAGAAAACGACGGTTATATAATTCGTGTTAAAGGTTCTGCCATATTCTCCAACTTCCTTGGCTACAAAAAACTTTGGACCAAACTGACTCCCGGAAAGAAAATTACGTTTGATTTTTCTTCAGCCAAACTTGTTGATCATTCCTTTATGGAACAACTCCACCATTTCGAAGAAGACTATCATCAAACTGGTGGTAGCGTAATTGTAAATGGTCTTGATCAGTTCAACAAACTTTCCGATCACCCGCTGGCTGCACGTAAACATGCACCTGAAGGTGCTGTATTCGCTGAAACACAATTATCAAACCGTCAGGTTGAGCTTAGCGATTTTGCCAAGGCAAATGGCTATTCATTCAATGCCCAAAAGGTTAGAAATGCTATCAAGTTCAAAGATTTCCCCATTCAAAAAGGAAACAAGATTCTTTACGAAGAGAACTTATTATCTAAAACTATCGCCAGTGGAGCAATTGAATTCTCTGACAGCACATTAACTGAACTTGCTCTTCAGTCCAAAACAGATACTCACATTACTGTGGCTTATCTGGGAGACACAAAATTATCCATTCCTGATTTCGCACTTGAGCCAGAAGGTTTGTGGTCTAAAGTGTCGGAGGTTGTCAATGGAAAAGATATTGACTTCCATGAGTTTCCGGAGTTCTCTAAGAAATATTATCTCAGAGGAGAAAATGAAGATGCTATACGTGAATTCTTCAGCGAACCTTTAATCAAGTTCCTGGAGCGTGAAAACGAAATTCATATTGAGTCTCATGCTAATAAGTTATTGATTTACAAGAAGCGTGATTTGTTGAGCAGTTCAGAGATTCAATCTACGATAACTTTTGTTGAGGCATTCGTAAAAGTTATCAGGCAACATGTTAAGCAAACTGTTTAACGCAGTGCATGCAAAGTTTAATGCCTCTTAAATCATTTTTTGGTTACGAGAAAACATTGGTGATCACCTGCCATGAGTGTCTTTCAAAAGAAGAAAACAATGGGCAGGTGTTCTACTACCATTCACTTGGTAATATGTTACGCAAAGCAGATAATCTTCAGCAAGAATGTGTACGCTACTACCTTGAAGCAAAAGGATGCAGCCAGATTATACTCGCCGGACATTACGATTGCCATGTTATTAACAAGATTCTGGAAAATAAAGAGGTACAAACTTCAAGCAAGGCATTGCAATACAATGTGGATGGGTTGCTTCTTGAAAATGTTAATAACTTTTCACAACCTCACATTAAAAATAAAATGCTGATTGAATTGAATGTTCTCGAACAAGTTCGACTGCTGATGAGTTATGATTTTATATCGGAAAAAGTAAATTGCGGATTATTGAAGGTAATAGGTGTTGTCTTCAACGATGGAGCTAATTCTGCTCGTGAAATTTTTCGTAACGGAATAGCTTTTAACAACCTTATTATCTCGAATTAAAAAGAATAAACGCTTAAATACTTAAAATTTAAAAACATGAAGATTAAAGTTTTTGCATTAGCTGTTGGCTTACTCTCTATCCTCAGCTTTAAAAACACATCTGCCCAGCAGGTTCAACCTGAACAACCTGTTGCTCCTGCGGAACAACCCAAACCGAAATCAACAGCTAATACAATTGATGAGCTTAAACTAAAATTGAATGATGATGGAAGTCATTTCATAAAAGCTACTTTTTCAAACCAGGTATGGTTCAGATTTAACGACAGTAACCCTGGCACTATGTCATTGGGTGAGAAAGCAAATCAGACATTTGATATTGGGCTTCGCAGAACGCGAGTTCAACTATATGGTCAACTTACAGACCATGTTACTTTTTACTTTCAGTTCGGACAAAACAATTTTAATTATCTCTCAGGTCAAACTGCTGCTAACAATGGCAATCGCAAGTTTCAGGTTTTCTTCCATGATGCGTTGACTGAGTATCGGGTTAAAAAAGGAAGCGACTTGCTTTTCATAGGTGGTGGACTTACCATTGCTAATGGTCTTTCTCGCTTTAGTCAGCCAAGCATCAGTACTATTATGAGTTTGGATGTGCCTGTGTTTGCACAAGCTACTGTTGATCAGACTGATCAGTTCTCAAGAAAACTAAGTGCATATCTAAGAGGTCAGCTAGGTCGATTGGATTATCGTTTGGTTTTAAGTGACCCTTTCCCTGTTACGTCAAATGGCAGTGCTGCTCCTGCACTCTCAACAACAAATGCAACTTTTGCTACCATTGGTCATCATAAACAATATCAGGGTTTATTTCTCTGGAATTTCTTTGATAAAGAATCTCACACTACACCTTACATGACGGGTACTTATCTCGGTAAAAAGAAAGTTCTTAACCTGGAAGCTGGTTTCATAACGCAAAAAAATGCAACCATGACTGGCGATGGCATTGCTGCTCCAAAATTTTATGACATGAATTTATGGTCTGTAGCTGTATTCTATGATACTCCTCTTAACCAGGAAAAAGGTACAGCACTTAATGCCTATGCAGGATATTTTAGTACAGATTATGGTCAAAACTATTTACGTTATAACGGAACTATGAACCCTGCTACGGCAGGCACAGCTGGCACAACGCCATTAGCCACAGTTGGTAATCCTGCCAATGGAGGAGCCTTTGGTAATGCCTTCCCCATGTTTGGCACAGGACAGGTTATCTATGCACAAGCAGGTTATCTGCTTAAAAAAGATTTGTTAGGTGAGGGCAATGGAACGTTGATGCCATATGTAACACTACAAAGTGCCAAGTATGATCGCCTTGATAAACAAATGAATGTTTATGATGTTGGCATCAACTGGCTCATAAAAGGTCATACCAGTAAAATATCGCTAGACTATCAAAACAGACCTGTGTATGGCCCGGGTGCAGGTAATGAATTAGTTAGAAGCAGCACAAGAAAAAGCTCAGTTGTTCTTCAATACCAGATTTTCTTCTAAGCAAACAAGAAACTCCTTTCAGTAGTTAGTTAGTTTGAAAATGTCGGGCATAAAAGTCCGGCATTTTTATTTTAGCTTTGCCCATGCTTAACCTGAAAGAGATATTTTCGGTGACACTGATCTTGTTTTCAGTCATCGATATACTGGGTTCAATTCCCTTCATCATTATCATTCGCAAACGCGAAGGCCGGATTCACGCTGAGAAGGCAACGATTATTTCAGCCTTTCTGATGGTTGTCTTTCTTTATTTAGGACAATCTATCCTTCATTTATTTGGATTAGACGTGGCTTCATTTGCACTGGCAGGTGCCATCGTTATTTTTATTGTTGCGCTTGAAATGATTCTGGGTATTACCCTCATAAAAGATGATCCGGATGCAAAAGGTACAGGGTCAGTGGTTCCATTAGCTTTTCCATTAATTGCTGGAGCAGGAACGCTCACCACTATACTTTCTCTTCGCGCAGTTTATGAAGAGGTCAATATTTTAATGGGAATTCTGCTCAACCTTGTGTTTGTATACATTGTGCTTCGTTCTTCGGTTTGGCTTGAACGTGTAATTGGTAAATCAGGCTTTGCTGTTTTGCGTAGAGTATTTGGTGTTATACTTTTAGCAATAGCTGTTAAGATATTTAAATCGAACGCATTTACGAGATGATTCGAATTTATACAGATGGTGCCGCACAGGGCAATCCTGGTCCTGGTGGTTATGGTGTCGTGATGAAATTTAAAGACGCTGTTAAAGAAATATCAGAAGGGTTCAGACTTACCACCAATAACCGCATGGAACTGCTGGCCGTCATCAGCGGACTTGAAGCAATCAAGAAAAATGGAATTCCTGTAACGATATACTCCGATTCAAAATATGTTGTAGACTCTGTGGAGAAAGGTTGGATCTGGGGATGGGAGAAAAAGAATTTTGCCAAGAAGGCCAACGCTGATCTATGGCAACGTTACATTAAACTTCACCACAAATACAATCCCAAGTTTGTATGGATAAAAGGTCATGCGGGACATCCTGAAAATGAACGATGCGACAGGTTAGCGGTTTATGCTGCAGAAAGTTCCAATCTGCAAGTTGACACCTGGTACGAAGAGAACAAGGAGGATTGAAATTTATGATAGTTAACCTATTGTAAAACTAAAAATCTTAATCACATTCTCTTCCTTCGCTGTGGTCAGCAAGTCAATGCACCTTTCAATATGCAATTCAATGAATTTAAAACCTTGCTGCCATTAACAACTCTATATTTTTATGCTTTAGTCCAAACTTGCGTGCAACATGCTCGTTCGTTAACCCTCCTTTATAGGTATAAACTCCTTTCATAAACCATTTATGAGAGAAGATCATCGCCTCTACTCCACCCTCTTCAGCAGCGCGCAAAATGGTTGGCGTAAAAATATTGCTTAAAGCATTAGTAGCAGTATGTGCCACACGTGATGCTACGTTGGGAACACAATAATGAATTACACCATGCTTTCTGAATACAGGCTTGCTCAATGTTGTGATCTCTGACGTTTCAATACATCCACCCTGATCAATGCTTAGATCAATGATCAATGAATCTGGTTTCATCTGGGTCACCATCTCTTCTGAAATAACATGACGAGCACGGCCCTTCTCTGCTCTCAATGCTCCAATTACAACGTCAGCTGACTTCAGTGAATCACTCAACGTACTGGTGTCAATTGTAGAAGTGTAAATCTGTTGTCCCAGTAAATGTTTAATGCGTCTTAGCTTATAGAGATGATTATCAAAAATCTGAACGTCGGCGCCTAGTCCTAGTGCAGCACGTGCGGCATACTCGGCAACAGTACCGGCACCTACAATAACCACTTTCGTTGGCGGCACTCCTGTGATACCCCCAAGAATAACACCTTTACCATTATTAGCTGTGCTTAAAAATTCTGATGCTATGGGTAACACTGTGCTTCCGGCGATCTCACTCATCGCTCTCACTATAGGCATTCCGCCTACTTTATCCTCTATAAATTCATAGGCCAGGGCGGTGATCTTTTTCTTCAACATAGCCTGAAGCGACTCCACTTTAAGATGCCCAAGTTGCATGGCAGAGATTAAGGTCTGTCCCTGATGCATCAGTTCAATCTCCTCCAGTGTTGGTGGTTCTATCTTTAGAATAACGTCAGCCTTATAGACTTCCTCTGGTGAGTAGACAATCTTGGCACCTGCATCGCTGTATTGCTTATCAGGATATTTGGAGCCAATGCCCGCCTTTGTTTCAACCCATACCTCATGGCCATCATTCACAAGGATGGCTACGGCATCGGGCGTAAGGCTAATGCGATTTTCTTGTAGTGAAACCTCAAAGGGTAAGCCTATGAAGAAACAATGTCTTCGCTTTCTTACTTCCAGCGTTTGTTCTTGTGGATAAAGGCTAGTCTTGGTGGCTAGTGCCTCAAACCCTGTTTTCTTTTTCTCCGTCATGCACAGAAATAGCTATAGTGCGATTCTTATTTTCGTCTGTATCAATAGTAATAACAGCATGGTTGGGGGGTATAAGGTTCGGAATCTTTTCGGGCCATTCAACAAAACAATAATGTCCCGAATAAAAATACTCTTCTATACCAATGTCAAACGCCTCTTCCTCACTCTTAATCCTGTAAAAGTCAAAATGATAAATAATGTTGCCCTGGTAAACATACTCGTTCACGATGCCAAACGTTGGGCTGCTCATATCGTCCTCAATACCCAGTGTCTTACCAATAGCTTTTATGAGGGTTGTTTTGCCTGCCCCCATCTCGCCTTGAAAAAGCCAAACCTTCACCTCACCGGCCTCCTGTATCAGCTCTTTGGCAACACTTACTAAATCTGGTATCTTAATATTGGAATATGTCAGCACAACCTCATCACGATACATTCTTCGAAGTTAAGAAAATTATAGGAATGATCATCTCTTCCATGCTAACTCCACCGTGCTGAAAGGTGTCTTTATAAAAGTTAACATAGTAATTATAGTTATTGGGGTAAGCGAAAAACTGGTCTTCTATCGCAAAAACGTATGATGTTGAAACATTCAGTTTGGGGAGAAACAACCGTTCTGGCTTAGACACCTGCATTACTTTATCTCCCTCATAATTCAGGTTTTTACCCTGCTTGTATCGTAAGTTGGTATTTACAGTTTTATCGCCAATGATCTTAAATGGACGCTTTACGCGGATGGTGCCATGATCTGTAGTGATAATTACACGCGCTTTCTTTTCAGAAATTTTCTTCAGGATATCAATCAAAGGCGAGTGTAAGAACCATGATTTGGTTATAGAACGATAGGCAGATTCATCAGGCGCCAGTTCACGCACCATGGCCATGTCGGTACGGGCATGCGAGAGCATATCAACAAAATTGTAAACAATCATGTTCAAATCATTTTGAAAAAGATTGTTAACAGTATCTGCCAGGTTTCTTCCCTCCTCCAGGTTTTTGATTTTGTGATAGGAGAATTTAATATTCAGATTATTCTTTCTGATCTGTCTTGACAAAAATTCATCTTCCGAATTATTTTTTCCTTCTTCTACATCTTCACCAATCCAAAGATCGGGATGGGTCTTGGCCATTTCAGATGGCAGCAAGCCTGAGAAGATAGCATTTCGCGCGTAGGCTGTTGTTGTTGGTAATAATGAATAATATGTTTCTTCGTTATCAATGCTAAAGTATTCATTAACCACAGGCTCAATGACTTTCCACTGATCATACCTCAGGTTATCAATAACCAGAACAAAGCAGGGTGTTCCTGTTTTTAATTCCGGAAACACTTTTTTCTTCATCAATTGATGAGACAACAGAGGCTTCTCTGCATTTGGATTATTAAGCCATGAATCATAATTGCGCATTACAAATTTGGCAAAGTTTGCATTTGCTTCTGTCTTCTGCATGTCAAGTACTTCGCCCATGTCCTGATTGTCGGCGTGGTCCATCTGTAGTTCCCAGTACACAAGCTTCTTGTAGATCTCAGCCCATTGTTCTGAGTTCATGTTATCCTGAAAGGCCATGCTGATCTTACGAAACTCCTGCTGATAGTTGAGGTTTGTTTTTTCAATCACCAGTCGCTTGTTATCAAGGATCTTTTTTATAGACAACAGAATCTGACTTGGGTTAATTGGCTTGATGAGGTAGTCTGCAATTTTAGAGCCTATGGCATCTTCCATAATTTGCTCCTCTTCATTCTTGGTGATCATGATCACCGGCAAATTCGGTTTGTTATTCTTTATCTGGCTTAACGCCTCGAGGCCAGACATACCTGGCATGTGTTCATCCAAAAAAACAATATCAAAATTCTTTTCTTCACTAAGTTCAACAGCATCGGAACCGTTATTGACAGGGGTAATATCATAACCTCGTTGCTCCAGAAAAAGGATGTGAGGTTTCAGCAAATCAATCTCATCATCAGCCCACAAAATACTATATCTTTGCATATTCATTTTTTTTCGAATTTACACATAAATCAGTTCCATGTTCAACGTTCAGGGTTTGAAGTTTATTTGAATCTGAACTCGAACCTTTTAAACTTTAAAGACCTTGAACAAAAAGAAAATCATAAATGATCCTGTATACGGATTCATCACCATAAAAAGCGAATTGTTATTCGATATTATTTCGCATCCGTGGTTTCAGCGGTTAAGACACATAAAACAGCTGGGACTAACAGACTTTGTTTACCCTGGCGCCATACACACTCGCTTCCAACACGCACTTGGCGCTATGCATCTGATGGGAATTGTTCTCGATAACCTGCGAAATAAAGGCATTGAAATAGATGACAACGAATATGAGGCTTCTCAGATAGCAATTCTTCTGCATGATATTGGACATGGTCCGTTTTCACATACCCTTGAAAATTCTCTCCTCCCTGAAATTCACCATGAAAGCCTTTCGTATATGCTTATGCAAGAGCTTAACGTTGCTTTTAACGGAGAACTTGAATTAGCCCTTCGGATTTTCAGAAATAGTTATCATCGGAAATTTTTTCATCAACTGGTTTCAAGCCAACTTGATATTGATCGCTTAGATTATCTTAAGCGCGATTGTTTCTTTACCGGTGTTCTTGAAGGTACTATTAGCGTTGATCGCATTATTGTTATGCTCAATGTTAAAAACGACGAACTTGTTGTCGAAGAAAATGGAATATATAGTATTGAGAATTTTTTAAATGCACGCAGGTTAATGTACTGGCAAGTCTATCTGCATAAAACAACAGTGAGTGCAGAACGTATGCTCGTCAACCTCATTCGAAGAGCCCAGGTGTTGGTGCGCGCAGACGAACCACTGACCGCTACCGAGGAACTTAAATTTTTATTAAAAAACAAATTAACATTGAATGACTTCAATGAAAGCAAAGAACCTCTTCATGCTTTTGCCAAGCTTGACGACAATGATATTTGGGGTGGCATAAAGGCCTGGAAGAATTATAGCGATCCTATAATTTCAATGCTGTCAAGCATGCTGTTGGAGCGAAGATTATTTCAGATCAGGCTGAGCACTGAACCTATAAAAAAGATTTTTGTAGAAAGTATCAGAAGTGAAGTGTCCAGAAATTATAACACATTGATTTCGGAATCATCATATCTTTTCTCCTACGGAACTGTTTCCAACGAAGCCTATACCGATGGAAAGCAAATTAATATATTGACAAAATCAGGTGAGTTGGTTGATATCGCCCAGGCATCGGACCTTCCAAATATTAAGGCCCTGAGCAAAATCGTGAAAAAAAACTATCTGTGCTGGCCTAAAGATGTATCTTTGCCTCTGTAGTCGTTATCAGTTATCAATACAATGGTTCATCGTGAAGGGCATGAGTCCAAAATAGATAGCTTTAAACAATTGATAACTATTAACGGACAACTATTAACTGATAACTGAATATGGAATTTACCATCAATCAAATTGCGGCCATGTTGGGAGGAGAGGTTCACGGCGACGGCAATGGAAAGATAAACATGCTTGCTAAAATTCAGGAAGCCAAGAAGGGCCAGATAGCATTTCTTTCCAATCCGAAGTATGAGCAATACATTTATTCTACTCAGGCCTCAGCCGTTATTGTTAAGAAAGATTTTGTTGCCCGCAAAGAAGTTACTTCTGCCCTTATACTTGTTGACGATCCTTATGTAAGCTTCACCGTTCTATTGGAGGAGTATCATAAAATGATCAGCTTTCAGAAATCAGGTATTGAGCAGCCCAGTTATATCGGAGAAAATTCTGCCACCGGTAAAAACATTTACCGCGGCGCCTTCTCATACATTGGAAACAATGTTAAAATCGGCGACAATGTAAAGATCTATCCTCATGTATATATTGGCGATAACACCATTGTTGGCGACAACACCATACTTCACGCCAATGTAAAACTGTATCCTGATACTCGTATTGGAAAGAGTTGCGTTCTTCATGCCGGTTGCGTGATTGGCAGTGACGGATTCGGGTTTGCCCCCCAGGGAGATGGTACGTATAAAACTATTCCCCAGCTCGGTAATGTTATCATTCAGGACAACGTAACCGTTGGTGCCAATACTGTCATTGATTGCGCTACACTATTTGGCGACTCCACGGTAGTACAAGATGGTGTGAAGCTTGACAACCTCATCCAGATAGCACATAACGTAGAGATTGGAAAAAATACAGTAATAGCAGCACAAGCCGGAATTTCCGGTTCAACTAAAGTTGGTGAAAACTGTATGATTGGCGGTCAGGTAGGTGTTGCCGGACACCTTGTTATCGCAAACAACACCAGCATTGGTGCGCAGGCAGGTATCTCAAAATCAATTGAAACAGAAGGCGAGCGTCTTTTGGGAAGCCCTGTTTTCGATATCAAAGAATTCTTCAGATCGTACGCCATATTTAAGAAGCTTCCGGACCTCAATTACCGCCTTCGCGAACTTGAAAAGAAAGTCCAAAACAGCCAGGAGAACCCTGAAGAGCATTCTTTTTCAGTAGACGACGCTAAATAAAATCTTTTTACACATCGTTTATTAGCTATTGTTGAGCAAATACGGGAATTGCGGTTCTTCGCTATTGGATTATCCGGATAATTCGGATTAAATTTGCCCTCTTTGTATAAAAAATGCTCAACATTAAACAGCAAACTATCCAGAAATCTGTCACCCTTTCGGGTGTAGGTCTCCATACTGGCGTACAGACGAACATGACTTTTGTTCCTGCCAAGCCTAACCACGGAATAAAATTTCAACGCATCGATCTTCCGGGTTCGCCCATCATCGATGCTGATTGCGATAATGTTACCGATGTTTCAAGAGGAACAACCATTGAACAAAGTGGTGCTAAAGTAAGTACGATTGAACATACACTGGCAGCTCTGGTAGGATCTGAAATAGATAATGTTCTCATTCAATTGGATGGTCCTGAATGCCCCATCATGGATGGAAGCTCCCTTCAATTTGTAGAAATCATTAAAGATGCAGGTGCTGAAGAGCAGAATGCTATCCGTGATTTCTTTGAAGTTCAAGAGCCTCTCTTCTATCGTGAAGTAGCGCGCAACGTTGAGATTGCAGCGTTACCACTAGATGATTATCGTGTTACGGTAATGATCGACTACAACTCACCTGTATTGGGAAGTCAGCATGCTTCAATCACCGACATTCGTCAATTTGAAAAAGAAATAGCTTCATGCCGCACGTTCTGCTTTTTGCATGAACTTGAAATGCTTTATAAAAATAACCTCATCCGTGGCGGCGATCTAAACAATGCTATTGTTATTGTTGATCGTGTAGTACAAGATGATGAGTTAGACAATATTGCCAAGATGCTTGGCAAGCCTAAAGTTGCTGTAAAGCAGGAAGGCATTCTGAACAACATTGAACTTCGTTATAAAAACGAGCCAGCACGTCATAAACTTCTTGACGTTGTTGGAGACTTAGCCCTTGCCGGAAGACCTTTGAAGGCCCAGATCTTAGCAGCAAGACCTGGTCATGCTGCTAACGTAGCGTTCGCAAAGAAATTGAAAAAGGCCATGCAGGAGGCCGACAAAAAAGGAAGACCTAAATACAATCCAAGTCTTCCGCCTGTGATGGATATTAATAAAATCTCCACCATACTAAGACACCGCTATCCTTTCCTGATGATCGATAAGATCATCTACCTTGATAGTGAAAGCGTAGCCGGTGTTAAAAACGTGACCATGAACGAGCCCTTTTTCCAGGGACATTTCCCGGGCAACCCGGTTATGCCTGGCGTAATGCAGGTTGAAGCCATGGCACAGATTGGTGGTATCTTAGTTTTAAATACTGTTCCAGATCCTGAAAATTACTGGACATACTTCTTAGGTATTGAAAATTTCCGATTCAGAAAAATGGTTCTTCCCGGAGATACACTGGTGATTCAGTGCGATCTTCTTGCTCCTATTAAGAGAGGAATTGCCAAGATGAGTGGAAGAGCCTATGTAGGCAATACCCTTGTATGTGAAGGAACAATGACAGCCAGTATCGTCCGTAAAGATTCATGAGTAGATTTCCATTAGCTAACGTACACCCAGAGGCCAAAATAGGTGAGAATGTCATCATTGAGCCTTT
>DATJHZ010000458.1:0-8436 GCA_035493595.1 Cyclobacteriaceae bacterium
TTACTTGGTGTTGATAAACCATAGCCGTTATTCTCGATAATAAAGATCACAGGCAGATCCCAAACGGCAGCAACGTTAACGGCTTCGTGAAAATCTCCTTCACTGGTTCCTCCATCGCCATTAAAAACAGCAGTGACTTTCTTTTCTTTTTTAAGAACATTAGCTAACGCGATACCATCGGCAACACCATTTTGCGGGCCGAGGTGAGAGATCATACCAACGATATGATGTTCATTGGTACCAAAATGAAAAGATCGATCACGTCCTTTGGTATAACCCATCATGGTGCCCTGCCACTGAGCAAAGAGTTTATCGAAAGGCATGTTGCGCGAAGTAAACACACCCAGATTACGATGCATGGGTAAAATATACTCGTCTTTTTCTAATGCCATGGTTACACCAACGGCCACAGCCTCCTGTCCAATGCCACTAAACCATTTACTGATCTTATTTTGTCTTAACAGGATCAGCATTTTTTCTTCAATAAGTCTTGGTCTTAATAGTCCCTCATAAAGAGATTTCAAAATATCGTTGGTGTATTCTTTCCGGTTAAAAATCATAGTGTTGAAGCTTCTTTCAAAGTTAATTGTGTTTTAGACTTTTCATACGGGGTTAACCGCTTTGAATATCTTATAAAAAGCACCAAATTATAAGATTAAATATTAGAAGAGAGCATGTCGCTGCGTTTTTTGCTTGGGTTGATTTTGGTGATGGTTTTCTGTGAGTTGCAGGGGCAACAATATCGCTTTAAACAATACCGTGTTTCAGAGGGCTTGCCTAGTGATGTTGTTAAAAGTGTATCGCAAGATACCCTTGGATTCTTTTGGATTGCCACGGATGACGGTCTGGTAAAGTTTGACGGCACTAACTTTACCGTTTATAAATCTGCATTGCGGAGTCAGTATGTAAAAGGATTTTTAAAAACACCTCAGGGGAGATTATTTGTTATCGGTGATCTTGATCTGGTTGAAATTCAAAATCAAATAGATACAGTTCTGTTTAAGTCTGTAATTAAAGGAGGCCGGATTCCAACGGACTCTACTATTTCTTATCCTAAATCAATTTATCTGGATCGTGCAGGTTTAATCTGGATTTCGGAGCCTAGTTCTGTAGTGCATTACGATGGTAAAAAACTTAAGCGTTTTGATTTCGGGGATGAAAACCTGTCGCCAATTTTTATCCGCTCATTTAGTTTTTTTGAAGATCATCACGGCGAGCTCTATACTGTAGCCTATAATGGAAATGTTTTTCATTATGATCGTTATAAGGACATCTTCATACAATTAAATAAAAAACTGCCTGAAGAAGTTAATCATGTTTTATATGACGGCGATCATTTACTGGTGGCATGCAATAGTGGCCTTTTCAGTGCCCGGTTAGAAGACAATCAAATTGTTACCATCACCAAAACACATCCTGATATTCGCGATATTTCTTATCTGACGATTGAGGATGATTCATCGCTATGTGTCAGTACTTATACCAATACAATCTGGAAAGTTAACCGAAAGACTTTTTCAGCTGAGTCATTAAGTTATACGTTCGATGGAATCAATTCATGTTACGTAAGTGATGAGGGTGACATCTGGGCATCAACCGATAAAGGTGTAGTTCTTGTTCAACGAAACCTGTTTGAATTAGTAGATCCCTATTCGCGAACTCATTTTATTGAGGGTATTGCGGAGAACCCACATACAAAAACTATTTACTTTTGTAATAAAGATAATTTAATCGCTCTTCGGCCTGATAAGAAATCAGGCTGGAAAAGAGAAGTCATTCATCAATTTCGGCGAGGCTATTTTCAGGATTTAAGATTTGGCAAACAGGGATTGTGGGCTGCGAATTCATTTCTTGTCATGCTCTTCAAAGATGATAAACTCTTTAAGCAATGGAATTTCTCCAGGCATGGAAACTTTGTTTATGACATCTTTCTTGATTCGCATGATAATGTATGGTTAAGTCAATCCAGCAGTTCAGAGGTGAGTGTTATCTCTGATGATCTTTCCATAAAACACTATCATGTTCCTATCCATTCACAAGGCGAAGTTAATTTAGTTAGGGAAGGCCCAATGGGTATATATGCAGCTGCCAGTGGTGTTGATGGCTACTTATTTCTCAAACGCAATAACAGTGAAGAGTTTAAGAATATAAGCTTACCTGTTGATTTTAATATTGAAGGAGATTTTAATATTCAGAGCATGGCTATACAAAATAATGTAGTATGGCTTGCTTCAACAGAAGGGTTGCTGCGCTACGATCATAAAAGCATACGACGTATTGATTTGGGTGAAAGCCTTACCCAATTCTCGGTTAGTTCTGTATCTGTTTTAAATGATCGAAATATTCTTTTTGCAAACTCTTATGGATTGTTTCGATATGATGTTATAACGGGAGAGTATTGGCTTTACGATGAAAATGCAGGTCTGCCGTCTAACACTATAACAGAGCATGGTATTTTTGTTGATCATCAGGGTTATCCTTGGGTTGGGACTTCAAATGGTATTTGTCATTTCCCACAATCGCTGCTTCAAAGTAGTGTCACACTGAAACCTTATTGTGTAGATGCTAATGTTAATGGCATTAGCCACCAGTTTATGAAAGGTCTTCGTGTAGAGTATGGAGCATTTATTCATTTAAAGTTCTCTGCCATTACTTTTCCAGAGAATAAAATTAACATGCAATGGAAGATGCCCAAGACCAATGACAACTGGCATATACTCATAAATCATGAATTGAGTTTGTCTGATTTAAAATCGGGTGACTATCGTATTTTAGTAAGAGCCAAAAAAAATACCGGACTGGGTTGGAGTGAACCAACAGAAGTTCAGATTCATGTTGGTAAACCGCTGTGGTTGCGCACAGAATTTGTATTGTATACTATGTTACTCACAGTACTCATTGCGTGGTCGTCATATGCCATTAGTGCAGCTATATTAAATAAACGCAAAGCACATCTGGAGCAACTTGTTCAGCAGAGAACACAAGACTTGCAGCGAACCAATGAAGAATTGAGTTTGCGTAACAACGAGCTCGACAGATTTGTGTACAGTGCTTCTCATGATTTAAGCGCGCCATTAAAATCACTACTCGGTCTTATTTCTGTTGCTCGCCTGGAAAATCCGGGTGATGTACATGTTCAATATTTATTAATGATGGAGAATAGTGTACGTAAACTCGATGGCTTTATCCAGGAGGTGGTAAGCTATTCGCGTAACGTAAGGATGAATGTCAGGTTTGAGCAATTCAATTTTAAAGAATTAGTTGAGGGTTTGTTGCAGGATTATCAGTACGCTGAAAACTTTAAGTCCATCGAGTTTAAAGTTGAAGACAATTCGGGGCAATTAATGATTTCGGATCTTACACGTCTTAAGATTATTCTCAACAACCTGATCTCAAATGCCATTAAGTTCAAACGAACAGTTCCCAATGGCATCTCTTTCGTAAAAATTTCACTGCAAATAGCCGACAATAATTATATACTCACGGTTGAAGACAATGGTCGTGGTATTGAGCAAGAACACGTAAACCATATTTTCGATATGTTTTATCGTGCTTCTGATAAAGGTCAGGGTTCAGGACTTGGATTGTATATTCTGAAAGAAGCTGTTACAAAACTCATGGGCAATGTTATTGTAAAATCTCAATTAGATAAAGGATCGACCTTTGTTATTACACTGCCAATACCAAGCCTGACAAGTGATTTAAATAATTGAAGTTTTGTCTATTTATTAACCCACTTACAATCGATTTGTTATTTTTGAGCGATGATCGTCTTTAATGAATTTAAATTAGCAAATGGCTTACGTGTTATTGTGCACGAAGATCCAACGGTACAAATTGCCGTAATGAATATTTTATATGATGTGGGCTCACGCGATGAACGCGAAGACAAAACTGGCTTTGCTCATTTATTTGAGCACTTAATGTTTGGCGGCTCAGTTAATATTTCCAGCTATGATGAGCCTTTGCAAAATGTAGGTGGTGAGAATAACGCATTCACCAATACAGACATCACTAATTATTACCTCACAGTACCTGCCGATAATATTGAAACTGGCTTCTGGCTTGAGAGTGATCGCATGCTCAGTTTGTCATTCGATCCAAATGCTCTCGAAGTTCAACGTAAAGTGGTAATAGAAGAATTTAAACAACGCTATCTCAATCAGCCTTATGGCGATGTGTGGCTTAAACTCAGACCGCTTGCTTACCAGGTTCATCCATATAAATGGGCAACGATTGGCAAGGAGATAAGTCATATTGAGAATGCAACGATGGATGATGTAAAAGATTTTTTCTTCACACATTATATACCTGAGAATGCAGTACTGGTTGTTGCCGGAAATGTTAAGACTGATCAGATTAGAAAATTATCAGAGAAATGGTTCGGTCCTATCTCAGGTCGAAAGAAAGAAAGAAGATTGCCTGCTGAACCGAAGCAAGGTGAAAAAAGATTATTGGAAGTTGAGGCAAAAGTTCCGGCCAATGCTTTATACAAGAGCTATCACATGCCAGGTCGGTTTCATAAAGACTATTATAATATTGATTTGTTGAGTGATATTTTAAGTCGAGGCCAATCCAGCAGATTATATCAAAAGCTGGTAAAGGAAAAAGAAATCTTTACATCGCTATCTTCTTTTGTAATGGGCACTATTGATCCTGGATTGTTTGTGGTAAGTGGCAGAGTGAATGATGGCATTTCACTACAAGATGCAGAAGCTGAAATCAATTCTGTCTTTGAAGAGATCGTTGCTAATCCAATTCAGGTTTCAGAACTCGAGAAGGTTAAAAATCAGGCATACTCAACATTAGAGTTTGGCGAGATGGAAGTTATGAACCGTGCTATGAACCTCGCGTTCTCTGCATTATCAGGCGATGCCAATCTTGTAAACGAGGAAAGCAAAAAAATTGAATCTGTTACAGTAGAAGATATTCAACACGCAGCACAAGAAGTATTGCGTGAAGAAAATTCAAGTGTGTTGTATTATAAGGCTATTTCTAAAAATTAGACCTCACCCTAATCCCCCTCTCCGAGGGAGAAGAACTTTGAGCCCTTCTCCTTTGGAGAAGGGTTGGGATGAGGCTAAAAATATCAACAAATGAAAATACGTGTAGGCATGGGGTTCGATGTACATCAACTGGAAGTTGGTAAAGACTTCTGGTTAGGTGGTATTAAATTAGAATCAAAACATGGAGCCGTGGGTCATTCAGATGCCGACGTTCTCATTCACGCTATCTGTGATGCATTGCTCGGTGCCGCCAATCTTCGCGATATTGGTTTTCACTTTTCAAATACTGATGCACGCTGGAAAGGTAAAGACAGTAAATTCTTTTTGCAGGAAGTTACAAGGCTCTTAGAAGAAAAAGGCTGGACTGTTGGCAACGTTGATTGCACACTCTGTTTAGAAAGCCCGAAGATCAATCCACACATACCGAATATGAAAAAGGTATTGGCACCATTGATGAACATCACAGAAGATGATATTTCCATCAAGGCTACAACCAATGAAACATTAGGTTATGTAGGTCGTGAAGAAGGTGTGAATGCTTATGCCGTAGCGTTGATCTCTAAAAACTAGATTGTGTCAATTCAAATCATCACTACGCAAGACGGATCACACTCATTATTTAATTCAACGCTTAATGAGACATACCACTCCGTTCACGGCGCTGTTCAGGAATCAACTCATGTCTTTATAAAGAAAGGACTGGATTTTTTGATTGAAAGATCAAATCCTTCAGCTATCAATATTCTTGAAGTAGGTTTTGGTACAGGTCTTAATGCCCTGCTAACATTAAAGCATGCCCTAACATCAACGATAAAAATAAAGTATACAACATTAGAGACTTTCCCGCTGGGTGATGACATCTGGCCATGGCTGAATTATTCAGCAGTATTGGGGCATAAAGAATATTATGAAAAGCTTCATCAGGCTCCCTGGGATGAACCTGTGAACATCCTGCCGAATTTCGAATTGCTAAAATTGAACACGAAACTTGAAGAAGTTATTCTGCCACAGGGTCATTTTGATATCATATTCTTCGATGCATTCGCTCCAAATAAACAACCTGAGCTCTGGGAATACCCTATTTTGCAAAAAATTACTTGTTATTTAAATAACAAGGGTATATTTGTAACCTATTGTGCTAAAGGACAGCTTAAACGTGATCTCAAAGCACTTGGCTTTACAGTAGAAACACTGCCGGGGCCCCCCGGCAAGAAGGAGATGGTGAGAGGTACTCTTTAATTATAAGAAAGGAGTAATAAATCCACGGCCTACACTTTTGTCATGATGGAAGGTTTGAATGGAATTTAAATTCATCAAACGATTTCTGGTCAATTAGAAATTTTCAAATACAACTTATCTGCAATCGTTGACATTTTCGATATTTTAAAATATTCGGAAACAATACTAAAAATGTTATAAAATTCTGCGAATGGGTAATTGCACATCAAGAATCTTCGGTCATTATCAGTAATTTGTAAGTTCGTTTGGGTAGAAATGCTCATAGTAACCACCTTTTAAACAACAAGTATAAGATGCAACAGGGTTTGTACACTCCTGAACTCGAACATGATGCGTGCGGTATCGGGTTCATTGCTAACATTAATGGAAGTAAGAATAATCAGGTTTTAACTGATGCGCTTTCCATGCTTGAAAATATGGAACACCGTGGAGGCCGAGGAGCCAGTCCCAAAACAGGGGATGGTGCCGGTGTACTTATTCAGATTCCTCACGATTTCTTCGCTGAAGAAGGAGCGCGCTTAGGATTTCAATTGCCAGCCGCCGGTAAGTACGGTGTTGGTATGGTTTTCTTCCCACGCGATAAGAAAGTGTTGAACTCGTGCAAGGAGGTATTAAAGAAGTCTATTAAGGCATTAGGCTTTGATGTTATCGGTTTCCGTGTTGTGCCTGTTGATCATGATGTACCAGGTCCTGGTGCACTAGATGTTGAGCCGATCATCGAACAGGTATTTGTTAAGCCACTCAATGAAAATTTAACTGGCGAAGAAATAGAGCGCAAACTATTTGTACTTCGCAATTACTCATCGCATACCATCACGCGTGAAATAAAAGGTAGCAATGAGTTTTATATTACAAGCTTCTCTTCACGCACTATTGTATATAAAGGACAATTACGTACCGAACAAGTAAGACTATATTTTAACGACTTACAGGATTCACGTTTAAAGACAGCTATTGCCTTAGTTCACTCACGTTTCTCTACAAACACATTTCCGAACTGGAAGCTGGCACAACCTTTCCGTTACATCGCACACAACGGTGAGATTAATACCATCCGTGGAAACGTAAATAAAATGAAATCCAAAGAGGCATTGTTCAAGTCTTCTCTCTTTACAGATGAAGAACTGGAGATGCTTTTACCAATAACAAATCCTCAATTATCAGATTCAGCAAACCTTGATGCGTTGGTTGAGATGCTTGTGTTAGCAGGTCGTCCGATACCACACGTTATGATGATGTTGGTGCCTGAGGCATGGCAGGATAATAAATTGATGGATCCACATCGCAAGGCATTCTATAAATATCATGCATCAATGATGGAACCATGGGATGGTCCTGCAGCATTGGTATTTACAGATGGGATCCGCATTGGTGCTACACTTGATAGAAATGGTCTTCGTCCGTTACGTTATTATGTAACACGCTCTGGTCGCGTTATCGCTGCATCAGAAGCTGGTTCATTACCAGTAGATCCAAAAGATATTCTTGAGAAAGGAAGAATCACACCAGGAAAGATGTTGATGATCGATCTTGAGCAGGGTAAAGTATTAGATGATGAGCGCGTAAAACGTTCTGTTTACGAAGGCAAACAATATTATGACTGGATTATTCAGAATCGTCTCAAGTTAAGATTAGAGCCAGAACAAGATTGGTTCGATGATGGCTTTGATGAGAAGACGCTTACACAACGTCAGAATGCTTATGGTTACACTAGCGAAGATTTAAAAACGCTTATCGTACCCATGGCTGAGAAAGGCTATGAAGCATTAGGCTCCATGGGTGATGATACACCACTCGCGGTTCTGTCACAAGAGAGTCGTCACATATCAAATTATTTCAAACAACACTTCGCACAGGTAAGTAATCCTCCGATCGATCCGATACGTGAGCGTCTGGTGATGTCGTTGTTCACACGTATAGGTGTAAGCTTAAACGTGTTGGCAGAAACACCTCAGCATACAAATCAGATTCACATTTCACAACCCGTGTTGTTGAATTCTGATTTAGAAAAATTAAAACACTTACCAGAACATGGTTTTGAATATGCAGTAATTCGTTCTGTATTCCAGGCCGATGGTCAGCCTGGTCGTTTAGAAGAAGCGATTAATAGAATTTGTACTGAAGCTGAGAAGGCTGTTCGTGCTGGTAAAAAAATATTGG
Organism: Cyclobacteriaceae bacterium; assembly: GCA_035493595.1. GTDB lineage: Bacteria > Bacteroidota > Bacteroidia > Cytophagales > Cyclobacteriaceae > DATCRE01. The sequence continues at coordinate 8,406 of DATJHZ010000458.1, forward strand.
TTATTTCTGATCGCAAAATCAGTGAAGAGTA
>DATJHZ010000459.1:0-15904 GCA_035493595.1 Cyclobacteriaceae bacterium
TGAATAACAAGAGCAGATTGTGCTTCTACATTATATTGTTCAGCTAATAATAAAAGGTTGTTTTTAAGAAAACGAGCTTCGGCTTCCTCTAACGAAATATGAAGTGTATCATAACCGATGGAATATGACGCCCGCAGGCAGAAAACAAATAAGAACAGCCAGCGCATGGAATCAAAACTTTGCACAAAGAACGCCTTTAACGATATGGAAGAATTAAAAAGCGGATTAAAATCAGCTTAAATCTTTCTAGGCAATACCACTCTCATGCAATTGATCATTGGTGCAGGAATGGTGTACGCAATTGTTCCTTTATGAATAGTAAAAATACGGTAACATATTGATAGGCCTAAGCCAAACCCTTTCTTCAAAGAAGCATTCTGTCCTCGAAAGAAAGGTGTAAATAATTGAGCTATCTCTTCCTGTGCAAGTGTGTCTCCGTGATTTCTTACTTCAATTTCAACCTGCTCTTTTGAAAAATTCATTTGAACCTGAATCATCTGATCATCTGAATACTGACATGCATTCTTAATAAGATTATGAAATGCAGATTGAAGTAATATTTCATGTGCCGGGATACTCAACACATTTTCATTTTCAGGAATATGCACGAAATCAAACTTGATTGTATGACCTGTATATATTGTTTGTATGGTATCGATACTCTTATAGATAACTTCATCGATACGAACTAAAGGCCACTCTTTTGTAAACTCAACTTGTTCATACTTGGATAACAACAGCAAGGCGTTAGACAGATCTGCCAGTTCTTGCTGATCTTCAAGTAATGAATTCAGAAGTACTTTATAATTCTCAATGGTAAGATCTTTTGATAGCGCTGATTCCGTTTGAGCAATCATACTGGCAATTGGTGTTCGTAACTCATGTGATGCGTGCTGAACAAAACTTTTTTGAACAGCAAATGCATTCTCAATGCGATCAAGCATGTGATTGAAATTTCTGGCGAGAGAATTTATTTCATCATTGCCTCTTCCTACTGTAACTTTTTCATTCAGATTATTTTCGCTTACCCGTTGCACCTGGAGATTAAGTGTTTCCAATGGGTTAACAACTTTGCTGGCATAAAAAAATGAAATGACGCCCGTAAACATCAATCCGATAATCAATGTTGACGACATGATTAATTTAAGATTCTCCAGCTTTTGCTTTCCAATGGTATCGTATGCTGATGCCAGCACTACATAGGTATGCGCTTTTTTTTCACGAACCAACGTTCCATAAACTTCAGAGCCTCCTTCTGTTGTTCTGATCTCACCAAGCTTTCGTATTTTATCAAGCATGGCAATGGAGTACGTTATTCTTCGGTCAGCAATGCTGCTGTAGATAATTTTATTTTGCGGGTCGAAGATCAGTACCTTTTCATTCTGAACTACATTGAGTGTGTTCTTATCCAGTACCTGGAGTAATTTATCATCTATCTCTTCAACTTCAATGAGCAGCTTATAGGTTGTAAGGCATTTATCGCGCAGGCGGTTATAGAAGTCTTCCTGTCTGAAATCAGCATATAGAAAATATACCGATGTAAAAGAGGCAAGAAGAACTATAGAAACAATGGTGGTCAGAAGCAGTGCAAGTCTAACCTTGATGCTCATTCTTTATCTTCTTTTAAGCAATAACCAAAGCCTGATTTGGTATGTATAAGTTTACTGCCAAAAGGCTTGTCAACTTTATTTCGCAAAAAGTTAATGTATACTTCAATGGTATTTGTGCCTGTATCAAAATTCAGATCCCACACCTTCTCTGCAATTTCAGGTTTAGGTACAACTCTGCCTTTTGCTTTGGCTAACAGTTCAAGCAGCAAATATTCTTTAGTTGATAGTTGTATTTCTTTCCCTGCACGCATCACTATTTTTTGAGCGAGGTTAATTTCAAGATCACCAACTCTAATCATCTCCTGAAAGTGATCATTAACATCCATGCGCTTGGCAAAAACTTTTATGCGCGCCAGCAGTTCATTGAAGTTAAAGGGCTTCACCAGGTAATCGTCAGCACCTAATTCAAAGGCTTCGAGCTTATCGGGCATTTCGCCAAGTGCTGTGAGCATAATGATAGGTGTGTTTCTGTTCTTCTCGCGGAAGATTTTACACAACTCTAACCCGTTTTTGTGCGGCAGATTGATATCTAACACAACCAGAGAATAGCTTTTCTGAAAAAACATCTTCTCGGCAGCCAAGCCATCGAAAGCCAGATCTGCAACAAAGCCTTGCTCCTGAAGCTGATCTTTCAGCGCCTTTGCTATTTTCGGCTCGTCCTCAACTAATAAAATATGAAAATTCCCTTTGTCCATCTTATGTGAAGATACGGTTAAGAGCGGATTAATGATTCCCTATTAAGATTATAAAAAACTTATAAATTTTTGACAGCCTGTTCATGCGCTACCAGAAACTCATTCACTTGTTCATCTTTAACCGCAGCGGATACAAACATTGCCTCATATTGCGATGGTGCAAGGTAAATACCCTGATTTAACATCGATTGAAAATACTTCGCGAATATTACAGTATCTGATGTTTTTGCTGTATCCAGATCAACCACTGATGTTTCGCTAAAGAAGAGTGTAAACATAGAACCTACCTTATTTATGGTGTGCTTCACACCGGCAGCTTTCAGCATTCGGCTTGCTCCTTCTGTTATTTTCGTTGTTGATTCATTGATTAACTTATAAACTTCGCGGTGCTCCTTCAGGTACGTTAACATGGCCAGACCTGCAGCCATCGCCAACGGATTTCCTGATAATGTTCCAGCCTGATACACTGGCCCTACCGGCGATACTGAATCCATAATTTCTTTTCTGCCGCCATAAGCACCAACAGGTAATCCTCCGCCGATAATTTTTCCAAGCGTAGTCATATCAGGTTTGATATTGAACAGCTCTTGTGCGCCACCAACAGCCAGGCGAAAACCTGTCATCACCTCGTCGAAAATAAGAATGATTTTATGTTTATCGCAAAGTGCACGCAGTCCTTCTAAATATCCAGGTTGTGGAGGAACACAACCCATGTTACCTACTACGGGTTCAAGAATGATAGCTGCTATTTCGTTTTGATTCTGACTGATCAGATCTTCAATAGCTTTCAGATTATTAAACGGTGCTATCAATGTATCTTTCGCTGTACCTTTTGTTACGCCAGGGCTATCAGGTGTGCCGAATGTTAGTGCACCACTACCAGCAGCAATTAAAAATGAATCGCCGTGACCGTGATAGCATCCATCCATTTTTATAATCTTGTCACGACCTGTAAATCCACGGGCCACGCGTATGGCAGACATCGTTGCCTCTGTTCCTGAGTTTACCATTCTTACTCTTTCGATAGAAGGAACCATGGAACAAATCAACTCCGCCATTTGCACTTCACGACCTGTAGGAGCACCAAATGAAGGCGAGCTTGCTAATGCTTCTTTAACAGCTTCTTCTACCAATGGGTTTGCATGACCTAAGATCATAGGGCCCCATGAGTTAATCAAATCTAAATATTGATTGTCATCCTGATCATACAAGTAAGCGCCCTTTGCACGCTTCATGAACAATGGATTTCCACCCACTGCACGAAACGCTCTTACTGGAGAATTAACACCACCTGGAATAAACTGTTTTGCTTTCTCAAATAATTGCTGGCTCTTTGAAGTGTCTCTCATTTACTTTGCTCATTACATATCTTAACTCTGGTCGCGAACTCATTTGTACCGTTACTCGCAGCACGCAACTAGCAGCTCATCGCTATTTATTATTTGCCACTTTAAGTTCACCATCTACAAATTTAACGAAGGGTACAATCTGGTTGTCGTGAGTGAATTGAAAATTGTAGCCCTGATATAGAAAACCAGGCACATAGGATTCTTTCGCCAGTCCATCCTGAAAGTAAACTCCGTTCTTCTTTAACTGAAGACCAGCAAAGATCATAAACTCATAGCCAAGTCTGGAATAATTGTTTGGCACACGACCATGAACACGAATAAATTTTCGTTGGAAAGCCATGTAGTTCGCATTGGAAGTGCTGGCATAATTAGGTGCAGATAACACTATACCTAACCGTTGATATTTTTCGAAGGCCGCATTGTCAAGCCAGTTCTCAGAACCCAACACAATGATAGAGTCGCCTCTTGTTTCTACACTGCTTACAACCTTACTAAAAATAAGTGGCTCATCAGATGCTACGTAAATACTGCCAATGCTATCTTTCTTCAATGAGAATTGTGAAGGATATTTGAATTCATCAAACTCAGTTGGTGTAGCCAGTTGGGTCATGATTTTACCGGACGATTCTTTTGTTACGAGTTGTGCTGAAACAATCTTTAATCCGTTCTCTGTTGCTTTTTGAATGAAGTTTGCTGCCAGTATAGAATCACGCTTCACAGGACCATAGAAAACCATGCAGGTCTTTCGCTTCGTATTAGCCGATAAAAACTCACCTGATTTTTTTCCAATCGTTTCGTATGAAGGCTGAAATAAAAAGCCATACATGTTCTGGCTAATATTCTCACTGTTGTTTGATACAGGATTAAACATATTAATCCGGTTAATGATGGAGAAGTCCTGAATGGTTTTTTGTTCTTCTGAATAAATAGGACCAACAATAAGATCTGTACTCCTTAGCTCGTCCGTATTCAGTATTCTTTTGATCTTTTCAATATTCCGTTCTGTATCATACGCACGAAGACTGATGTTCACACCTTGTTTAGTTAATGTATCAACAGCCAGCTTCATGCCCTCATACAAATCAAGCACAATCTGATTTTTCTTTTTTGTTTGTGAAGGCTCAAGTGAGTTCACAAGAAAAGGAAACAAAACCGACACTGAATATTTTTCTTTGTAGAAAGTCGTTGGAACTTCTGGTATATAATCTTTTTTAGGAAGATTGAATTTACTGATCAGTGACTCCAGCAATGTGCGATTATCCGGAACTGTTAAATCCGTAGATAATAATTTAGCCAGGCGTTTTCCTATAATCTCATCGTCTGGATATTCTTCGCCCATCATGCGAAGAGTTTCCCTGTCGTCAATTTTACTGAGCACTTGCTCTTTAATTGACGTTAGTGTTGATTCAAGTTTTTTATCTTTAATGGTACTTGCCAACTTTAAGCCCTGGAAATAATCCTTGCCGTCGAAATAGATTTTTGTGAGCCAGAAATTTACATCGTCCATCTTATCCCACTTAGGATATAATGACTTGATCTGATTCAGCATGTCTTTGGCAACAGCTGGGTATCCCTGGTTGTAAGCTGACAGTGCGAAATAAAAAGAAGCGTATTCAGAAAATGGATTGGACTGATCGTATGGAATGGCTTTCTTAAAACTTTCCATAGCCAGATTATACTTGCCCTCGCGGTAAAAATTCTTGCCGTTAAAATAGTATAGCTTATAATCTACCTGAGCAAAGCTGGTAACAACTGTCAAAGCAAGACAAAAAAACAGGGCTATCTTTTTTATCATATTCAGGTATATGTTTCTGGATTGAGTTAACGTTTCGAAAATGTTCAGGCTTCACCTGTTACACCTAAACTGGCTGTTAGTCATTAAAAGGAAAAGTATGGAACGATGAATCATAATCTATTCCCATTCAATGGTAGCAGGAGGCTTTGAACTAATGTCATAAACTACTCGGTTAACGCCTTTTACCCGGTTAATTATATCGCTGGATATTTCTGCCAGAAACTCGTATGGTAAATGAGCCCAGTCTGCAGTCATACCATCCGTACTGGTCACTGCTCGTAAGCTTACTACTCTTTCGTAAGTACGCTCATCGCCCATTACACCAACAGATTGCAGTGGTGTTAAGATTGCACCGGCCTGCCATACTTTATCATACAAGCCATGATGTTTTAATCCAGAGATGAAAATGTTATCCACTTCCTGAAGTATGCGCACTTTCTCTGCAGTGATATCACCGAGAATACGAATGCCTAAACCAGGACCTGGGAAAGGATGTCTTCCTAAAATAGAAGGATCAATGCCTAATGTCTTTCCTACAACACGAACTTCATCTTTGAAGAGCGTGTTCAGTGGTTCAACCACTTTTAATTTCATCTTGGCAGGAAGACCACCAACGTTATGATGTGACTTGATAGTTACTGATGGACCATTTACAGAAACTGATTCAATGATATCAGGATAGATAGTGCCCTGGCCAAGCCATTTAACATCCGCTATTAAGTGCGACTCTTCATCGAAAACATCAATGAAGGTTTTACCTATAGCCTTGCGTTTGCTTTCTGGTTCTGATAAACCTTCAAGTGCTTTATAGAACTTATCTTTTGCATCAACGCCTTTTATGTTTAAGCCCATGTGCTTGTATGAATCAAGCACCTGCTCAAATTCGTTTTTACGAAGCAGTCCGTTATCAACAAAAATGCAATGAAGGTTTTTGCCAATGGCTTTATGAACAAGAATAGCCGCTACGGTAGAATCAACACCACCGGACAATGCCATCACTACTTTATCATTTCCAAGCTTTGCTTTAAGGTCGGCTACAGTGGCGTCAACAAACTGATCGGGGGTCCAATCCTGCGCACAGCCGCAGATATGAACCACGAAATTACGGAGCAGGTTTTTGCCTTCAGTAGTGTGTGTAACTTCAGGGTGGAACTGAATTCCGTAAACCTCTTTTTGTTTTACCTGGTAAGCCGCCACAGCTACCGAAGGTGTACTGGCAATGACTTCAAAAGTATCGGGTACAGATGCAATGGTATCGGCATGCGACATCCACACCTGGGTATCAAGTGAAATTTCTTTCAGAAGGGGGTTATGATGATCGACTTTAGTCAATTTTGCCCTGCCGTATTCACGAATCTGGGAAGGCAACACATTTCCACCACCTTGATGGGCTATCAGCTGGGCGCCATAGCAAACGCCTAAAACCGGTACTTTTCCTTCAAACAAAGCCATATTTACATCTGGCGACCCTGTGTCGCGCACGGAACATGGGCTTCCGGAAAGGATAACACCCTTAATATCAGGGGTTAGGGCCGGAATTTTATTAAAAGGATGAATTTCACAATAAACGTTTAGCTCACGTACCCGGCGGGCAATAAGCTGTGTGTATTGTGAACCGAAATCAAGAATTAGAATTTGCTGTGACATGGGCGCAAAGATAACAGTTGCGCCATGTTCTGGAAGAAGAAAAACAAAAGTTAGCGGCTTATCTTCCTTTGTTTCAGGTTAATGCTACCAATCTAAAATTACAATACCAATATTGAAACCGTAGTTGGTAAAGTCAGAGTATCCGCCAGCAGAAGAGTTTGTTGTTGAGTAGTCATAATGAACTCCTACTAACCCGCAGACTGACCGGCGTTGACTAAACCTGATAATCATACCCGCCTCGGGCCTCGCCAGGAATCCGGTGGCCTTTTTTTGGTACTCATAAACGTTATAGAATTGTGCGTATTTGTTATAACCCACCCCCACACCAAGACCAAAATAAGGATTAAACGTTTGGTTATAACTCATCATATAACGCCCGTTTAATACCAGACCATACGAATACACATAATCAAAATAATCGGTGGTGACTACGCTACCGTCAGGCTGTGTAGCTGTTACCGTGGGATGATACTGCTTATAAGTACCCCAGTTAAGTTCTCCTCCAAGTGTAAATTTCTTATTGAGCAATCGATGATAGCCTACCTTCAACCCAAGAATACTCATGGAATTTACTCTGTTGGTATTTGATAAAGGCTGGTTAAAATCAAATGATGCCGTGTAGTACCCTTCAAAATCCTGAGCGATGGCCATGTTCATGCCACTAAGAAAAGCGATAATAAAAATTACTTTCTTCATTAGTTTGTAACAATGTAGGGAGATTGTTTAAAAGCCTGATTGATGGCGTCGATTGACTCCTGCTTTTCGTCAAGAGCATTAAAGAAATCGCTTAGTGTGGCTGTCCATACCACCTTCACCTTATTATCAACAGTTTTATTTTTCAGGTCAACGATCTCAACAATAAGTGAGCCTCTGTTTTGTTCTGTAGTTACAACGTATGGATAACCGCCACCGTACCCACCGCCATAATAACCGCCATATCCGTAATAACCGCCACCATAGCCTCCACCGTAAACACTTTGATAAACACTGTAATCGTGAACGAGTGATACGTTAACACCTAAATCAGGATTTGCTTTTTTACTCACCTTAGTATAATGTCTGTTAGTCATGTTTGTTATCACGGAGTTAACAATTGGCCCTACAAAATTGGGGTAATCCGTTTCCGTAACGTAAGGGTCACTGCTAACATTTGAATACAGTGCAATAGTATCTGTTGGAATAGCAAAGGTTGAATATAAACCATAGGCTACCGTATCATCATTATATGTTTGTACCACAAGTTGATCTAATAGTTCAGCAGAGTCTGGCTTGGGCTCGCAACCCCAGATACCTAAAATGACCAGGGGTAAAGCAAATAGGAGTTTAGCTTTCATCGCAGTTTTAATCATATACTAAAAACGAATTTAGGGAAATAAAGATTATCGTCCATTCCTTATTTAGACCCATAACACGACCAAATAGTTTAATCCAACTTTAAAAAGCTGCCAGTATTTTAAATAAGCACACACTTTTTCGTTGCTTTTTAAAACTGAATTGTCACGCATTTCAGAAGATTAAAGAATTATTAAATTCAATAACAAACTTTCCCAACAAGCGGGGTGATTACGTGACCCACGATAGAACTTAATAGGCTTGAGTTAAAAGTATAACAATCACTGAAGTTGAATGCCAGGAAAATTGATGTTTGACAAACCCCATATAAACTCTAATGCTTGTGAATATTCTCACACCAGGATAATGCGAGAGGGTTCAAATACAGTTTGGCACACTTTACGCCTATTATTGCCAGAAGTATTGATCAGGTATTGGCAAAACATGTAAATCAATCCTAATTCTGATGAATTAGAGAAATTTACTGCTTAATAATTGCCCGGATTCGAACAAAAAGTGTTCACTCATGCATCCTGGAGAATGATCAGGCTTTAATAAGGAATTGAGTTTTATACCCTAATCTAATCTGTATGCTGTTAACGCATTTAAAATTCTCAACCCGCATCTTCCTGAAAGATAAATTCTTCTCCACGCTAAACATTCTGGGTTTAGCATTGGGCATTGCTGTGAGCATAATTCTATTGCTCATTCTGCAAAATGATCTTACCTACGATCAATACCATGTACAGCACAAAAACATTTACAGGCTTGGCGGTCACTTGCAGGCAACTGGTGCTGATTTTAAACCAGCACGTGCTGCACGCGAACTTGGCAATATTTTGAAAGAGGAATTTCCTGAAGTTAGAGAGGTAGTGCGTGCTAATAACTGGGATCATACGCTTGTTAAGTACACCAGCCCTGACGGAAAAGAGAAAGCATTTTACGAAGAAGACATTGTTCGAACAGACTCAACTTATTTTAAAGTCTTCACACATGAATTCATTGCTGGTGATCCAAACACATGTCTCACTGCCCTCAACACTGTTGTGCTTTCTGAATCTATTGCTAAGAAATATTTTGGCAATGAAGATCCACTTAATAAATCAATGGAGATTGGTGGTGAATCATGGAAAGTTACTGCCATCATAAAAGATGTGCCTGAGAATACACACCTGAAGTTTAACATTCTGCTCTCGCGACTAATAGACCGTGAGTGGGTAATGGACAAAGGACAAATTAAATCAGAAGCTTTCTGGAATCCGGATGTGTATACCTATTTGCTGTTTCCGGATAATTACGATCCGAAAGACTTCTACGCCAAGTTTCCTGCGATCTTCAATAAGTATTATAAATCTTTTGGTGATCAGGTTGGTGGAAAATATACGCCAATACTGGAGCCGCTTGCCAACATCCATTTTCATTCTACACTTGATGGTGATGAGCCTCACGGAAACATTGCATATCTCTATGCCTTTACAGGAATAGGAATCTTCATCATTTTATTAGCATGTATCAACTACATGAATTTATCAACTGCCAAATCAGTTGGTCGTGCCAGTGAAATAGCAATGAAGAAAACACTTGGTTCAAGTAAGACATCCCTGGTACTTTCATTCTTGGGCGAGTCTGTTCTGCTTTCTGTCATCTCATTATTACTGGCCATTATTATTGTTACGTTCGTGGTAACAGGCACTTCGTTCAATCAGCTGATAGAGAAAAATCTGAGTATTGATTTTCTTCATAACAAGATGCTACTGTTTGGTTCTCTTGCTATCACATTAGGTATCGGCATTATCTCAGGACTTTATCCGGCTTTTTATCTCCCACGTATTCCAACCATTACGGCTCTAAAGGGTGCTTTTAAAAATCGGAAATCAAGTCATACGTTGAGAAAGGTTCTTATCACATCTCAATTTGCTATTTCCATTTTTGTTGTCGTTTGTACTTTCTTTATGAAAGATCAGATTCAATACATGCGCAACAAGGAACTTGGGTTTGATAAGGATAACATCATTTTATTACCTATTCAGGATAGTGCGGTAGAGCATCATATTGGGGTCATTAAGAATGAGCTCCTTAAAAATCCATCCATCACCAAAGCCACTACGTCGTACAATGTAATGGGTGTTGACATTGGAGGTTCAGTAATGTGGGCTGAAAGTGAAACCGGTATGAAGCAACAGGCCTTCTCGCTAATGTTTGTTGGTGATGATTATATAAAAACAATGGACATGAAATTAACCAGCGGTCGTGATTTTAAAGTTGGAAACAATGTTGATCAGGATCTGTTCATTGCCAATGAAGCCGCTGCGAAATTGATGGGCTGGGAAAAAGAACCTATCGGCAAGAAAGTAAAATTCTTTCACGCCGAAAAAGATGGACAAGTGATTGGTGTCGTTAAGGATTTCAATTTCAAATCACTTCATAATTCGGTTGAACCTATGTTGTTAGTCAAGGCAAGATCAGAAGGAGGCTTCTTACATCTAAAAGTAAAAGGTGAAGACTTGCCAAAAACAATACGTTACATTCAGGATATCTGGACTAAGTTTGATACGAAACATCCTTTTGAATATTCCTTCCTTGATCAGCGATTCAATGATCAATACAAAGCTGATGAAGTACAGTATAAATTGTTATCAGGTCTCTCCTACATCTGCATTTTTATTTCGTTGCTTGGCTTATTAGGATTATCAGCCTTTACAGCAACACAACGCACCAAGGAAATCGGAATCCGGAAAGTTCACGGCGCCAGCATTCCACATATTATTTATCTGTTGTATAAAGATATTATGGTGCTTGTGATCCTGGCGGCTATACTTGTGATACCTGTAGCGTATTACACTATTTCACAATGGATGGGAAACTTCGCGTATAAAACCAATATGAATTATCTGCTTTTCCTTGCTGTTGGTTTGATGGCACTTATGTTTGCTTTCCTTACAGTAGCTTTTCATTCATTGAAGACAGCCAGAAGAAATCCAGTTGATTCGTTGAAGTATGAATAGATAATTTTTAATGATAGCGCAAGCGTACTGAAAGGGGTTGAAGGACGTGCGTTACGTACAGACTTAATTAATCTTTCAGAATTCTTACCTCCACTCTTCTGTTGAGTGCACGAGCCTCTTGTGTCATCTCATTAGATAATGGCTTCGATCCGCCAAAAGCTTTGGTCTCTACACGATCTTTTGCAATGCCTTTTGAAACAATATATTTCTTTACGGCATCAACACGTTTCTGTGAAAGATCCATGTTAAGTTTTGAATTTCCCTGGTTGTCTGTGTGACCTTCCAACTGGATTTCAATTCTTGTGTTTTCTTTCATCATCTGCACAAGTTCATCAAGCTCAGAATATGATTTAGGATCGATAACTGCTTTTCCCTGTGGAAAAATTAAATGATTCAACCTGATAGTTTCACCATTCGGAATAAGTTCAATATCGCGAACAACTTGTTTGTTGGCATCAATATCTTTTGGATCAACAAGAACGGTGCGTGGATTATAACCTTTAGCAGAAGCTGTTATCTGATATTTAGCAGTACCAAAAATTGGAAAGGAAAAAGTGCTGTCATTAAATCTACCAAAGATGCTCCCCGTTGGCACGCTGCTGTATCGGATGTTTGACTTTATACCTTTATGCGTATGAGCATCTGTTACTTTACCCAATGCTGTAATAGTATTATTAACGGTAGCCTCGGTAGGATAGGTTGTTTTAGTAGTTGTAGGAGTGGTGGTAGCCGCTACGGTATCTTCGGGAATATAGGTTGAATCCTGTGCTTTTAGCGAAACAATGGTAACAATGGATAGTAATCCTATGATAAGTAGTGCCTTCATTTTTGGGTTGTTAAAAAAGCTTACGGATGTTAAGTTATAATAATCCGTCAATATTCAGCAACAACAATAAGGCCAATGAACAATAAAAGGCATAATACGAGTTCTCGTGCCATAACCTGAATGTTTAGCGCGGCCATAAACATTTGTTGGCATCAGTTTTTGTCAGTCTATTCCCAGTCAGCAATCCTTGTCTCCTGAAGAGCCAGTCCAGTCTTTATAAACTACTTTGTTATCCAGCTTCCCATTTTTATCAAAATATTTCCAGAGTCCTTTCTTTAAAGTACCCTTCAATTCTCCTTGTGATTTAATTATTCCTGTTGGATAGTAACAAACCCAAACACCGATTCTTTCCCCTGACCTATTTACCATTCCTTCTGATTTTTTTACTCCACTGTCAACGTAGTATATTCTTATGTCTGAATTAAAGTCTTGTGTGTAGTCAAGAATACCCTTTTCATTATAAAATTTAAAAAGCCCAATCCTCTTGTAAGCTGAATCAATGAAAACGTACTTGCCTTCTAAGTATATTTTTCCGTCAGTTCTAATTATTTTATTGTATCCTTCCTTTGGCTGATAAATTTCTTTGTTCACTAAATAAGTTCTGTATCCAACAAATTTTCCATTTAATCCTTCACCTCTTTTAATTGTATCAGGAACTATTTTTAGAGTGTCCACATGTATTAACGTTACTCCTTGTTCTTGTGATTTAACTGAAAAAGTTAAAAATAAAAGTCCTGAAACGATTAGAAAAATTCTAGTTTGCATTGCCCGTCTCATTATATGTAGTTCGCTCGGTCAGAAATTGTCGCCAACGTTTGGTTTATTTTTTCTCTTAATTATTAGTTGGGTTATAACTCCTCCAATTAATCCCAATAATCCACCTAAATAACTAAAGTTGTGTATCATTCCTACAACGTAAAATGCAAATGGATTTGTTACCGTCCCATAAAGTGATTCTGCATCCATACCAAATGCATATCCTTCAAATGAAACTTGTTGATACCAAAGGTTAATAAACCAAATACTTACAGCTATTAAGGGAGTTAAAATCGCTATGAGAATTGCAATGAAAAAGGCTCTAGTAGTTGACCTTATCATTATTTTATAATTTTCTTGCATCAATCCAACTAGACCAATTATAATTCCTATTGGTAATCCCATCCACCACGTGGCTGAGAATCCAACTATTGAAACACCAAATCTATCTCTGAAGTAATCAGGAATTCCGAATTGATAGAATTTATATTTGGTGTAATATTCTTCGCTTATCGAATATGTTATTTGATCATGAAGTATTCCATACAATCCTCCGATTATAGGGGAAAGAAGAATCACAATTATTAATACAATCATCTTATTCATTCTAATAGCGGGTAAAGTTTTGGTATGTGTCATAGCGCTTGCTGGCAGTCCACATTAATAATTAATCAAACTCTGTCGGCATGACTTATATGCATTATTGACAGTTGTGCCCGTCACCGCTGTCTCTTAAAATCTTTCAATCCTTTTGTGTCAAACGTTATTTTAAGCATGTACTTTTCTTTTGCGTCCAACAACGATAGGTCATAAATTAAAATGGACTGAGTCGTGTCCGCTTCACCAAAGAGTCCAACAACCTCTGTCTTTGACATCCCTACTTTTAAGTCCTTTCTGATACCCTCTTCCATCATTTCATAATGATTTCTTTCCATTTCTTCGTCCGAATCTTTCGGAGCAATCTGTATGGATATATAGATAAATAGGGCAAGCGAACCTATAACTATTGTCGGTGATAAAATAAATGCGCTCATTCTCGATAGTAGCTTTACTTTTTCGTCAGACGAGTCCTTCAATACTTTTCGAAGGAGTTTCTTTGTCAGCCAGAAAATAAGTCGTCCGAAGACTAGGAGAAGTAAAACGAGTAATCCAATTGTCGGTAAGTCTACTCCCATCAAAAACAAAAACATATTCAGTCAATTATTAGGTTACAACTTTGTCGCAGGGCATTGCTACCAATGTCTGTGCTAACCCGTTGCTAAACGAAATTAAGAAAAACAAAACTTTAAATTTAAACAGCACCAAAGCTGACATAAAACAATTGTTATAGTGTCCTATGTGGGCCGATTGTTATAAAAGTTATCAATCTCTAGTTTTGGTCTAATTATCCTCAAGTGTTCAATTTGAACTTGAAGCAAACTATCAACCTTATCCCATTGTTCTTTAAATTGTCCCCACTGAGTAGCGTTTAATTCAAGAACAGCATTAAGTAAGTCACCTTGATAGTAGTCTCCTTCCGTTAAAAGATTTTCTTCCAATAATGCAATGGCTTCAATTAACATATATTTGAGTCCATGACCTTGTCCGATCATAAATCGAATATCATCAACCTCAAATTCATAAACAGGTGTCTTCCAAAGTGTACAAAGTCGTTTTACGATACTGCTTTGTTCTTTGGAAACTTGTGCCAAATTTTCTCCTTCAAGAATCTCTAAGCTTTTAAATCTCCAATTGCTCTCCAATGTTAATAGTCTTCTTTTTAATGCGGTTGTTCTTAGGGCTAGCCACAATGTCTTACTGTGAGTCTGCTTTGACCTTTAAAAATAATTAATAAAGCAATAGCACATAGCTTTTCTTGGTGGTAGTTGTTTTTTATTACCAAGGTATCTCTCCCGTTTCGGGGTTGTTTTCTTCACTGAAAAATTTTCCGGTCGGGCCCTCTTTATCAATCAAAGCATATTTTACTATTCGTTTTCCGGC
Organism: Cyclobacteriaceae bacterium; assembly: GCA_035493595.1. Classification (GTDB taxonomy): domain Bacteria; phylum Bacteroidota; class Bacteroidia; order Cytophagales; family Cyclobacteriaceae; genus DATCRE01. The sequence goes on from DATJHZ010000459.1 coordinate 14,996, forward strand.
ATCTTCAACAGTTCCGGGTCCACGATGTCCATTAAAATCTGTTTTTGTATATCCTGGACAAATGGCGTTTACTTTAAAGTTGGTATTCTTTAGTTCGTAAGCCAATACAACTGTATACATATTCAAGGCTGCTTTTGAAGAAAGATAAACGACACCTTTATAGTCGTAATACTTGTAAGACGGGTCGCTGTGCAACGTAATTGAACCTTGACTTGAGCTTACATTTACGACACGAGGTTCAGAAGATTTTTTCAGCAAATCAATAAATGCCTGTGTAACTCTTACCACTCCATAAACATTGGCATCGTATACTGCTTTGAACTGTTCTACTGTTGCGTCAAATGCGGACTGCGGATAGCCTCCGTAGATTCCTGCATTGTTGATAAGAATATCCAATGATTTTGTTTTCTTACCTATTACTAAACTGGCTTCCTTTACCGATTCATCATTTGTTACATCCAATGGAATGGCTTCTACATTATTTATTCCTTCATTTTTTAATTTATTCACGGCTTCAATACCGTTTTCTAAATTGCGACTGCCGAGATAAACATAAATTCCTTTTTGGGCAAGTTGCTTTGTTACTTCAAAGCCAATGCTCTTATTTGCTCCTGTTACTAATGCTGTTTTCATTTTTTAATCTTTTAAAATTGATGAAGCAAAAGTAGAGAGCCAAAAAATAGATGAAATGGACAAATCGATTTATTTGCCCTACAAATCCTGACTGTGTAAAAAGTCGCTTACACTTTTTCCTGTACTCTTTTTGAACAGCCTTGAAAAATAATCAGCATCATTAAATCCTAATTCATACGCTAACTCTTTTACAGAAAGATTAGAATAACGCAATTTACGCTTGGCTTCCATCATCAGGCGATTAGTGAAAAAATCCTTTGGCGATGTGCCTGAATA
>DATJHZ010000460.1:0-8453 GCA_035493595.1 Cyclobacteriaceae bacterium
CTATCAAAACCCCGTTCAATACTGGTTTGAATAATGGTGAAGAAAACAGGCCCAACCATTAAGGCCAACACAATACCGGAAAGAACTCCTTTAAGAACGATGTCCATTCGCGTGATTTTGTAGAAATGATTGCCAGTCTTCTAATTGTATTTTCTTCATTACGCGCGGAAATTTATTTTGACCACCTGTTTTTCCTTTATACTCCATCCAATCGTAAAAAGTCTGTAAAGGTAATACATCTACCTGAACTTCCTTCAGGGCAGCGCTGCGCTCTACGGCATAATCGTCGTTAAGGGCTTTAAGATGCGCATCGAGCTTGTCCCGAAGTATTTTCTTGTCCACCTTATCATCAGTGCCCACATACCAATGATGGGCAAAAAGTGAATTGTATGGAATACCCGCTACAGTAAATTCTTTTATACTAATATTCAAATCATTAGAGACAAGTCCAATGGCTTTGTTCATATTGTCCACAGATAAATGCTCCCCACAGAGGCTGAGGAAGTGTTTGGTGCGGCCTGTAATTACAATCTCAGACTCTTCTATAGATGTAAACTTAATGACATCTCCAATCAGGTAGCGCCATGCACCGGCGCACGTTGAGATAACAACAGCGTACTCTTTTCCTTCTTCAACTTCGTCAATGAGTAAAGTTTTAGCATTTGGTTTGACCTCACCATCGGCATCAAAGTTCTCGTCTTCAAAGGGAACAAATTCATAGAAGATACTATTGTTTAATACCAGGCGCATAGATCTGCGATTAGGATACGCCTGGAAAGCGAGGAAGCCTTCAGAGGCCAGGTATGTTTCAATATAATGAATAGGCCTGCCTAGTAGTTTTTCAAAACCATTTCGATAAGGTTCAAAAGAAACCCCTCCATGAACATATACCCGAAGGTTTGGCCAGATTTCATGGATGTTTTTGACTTTATAATAGTCAATAATTTTTTCCATCAATATCTGAATCCATGCTGGTACCCCTACAATTACACCGATATTCCATTCACTGGCGTTGCGTGTAATCTCATCCAGTTTTGCATCCCAGTTTCTGCTCTTGGCAATGCTCTTGCCGGGCTTGTAAAAGCCTTGAAACCAGAATGGAAGCCTTGCTGCCTGAATACCGCTGAGGTCGCCTTCAAAGTAACTGCCACGTTTGTTCAGGTGAGTGCTTCCACCGAGCATTAAGATCCCGGAAGTGAATGTTTCAGCAGGCAAATCATATTTTGATAATGTGAGAATCTGGCGAAGGCTTGTTTTCTGAATAGCCTTCGTCATGTCCTTTGTTATGGGAATATGTTTTGAGGCCGCCTCAGAGGTACCTGAGCTCAGGGCGAAGTATTTGATACGCCCCGGCCAGCAAATGTTCTTTACCCCCTTAAGAGATAGTTTCCACCAGTCGTTATAGATTTTATTGTAATTATGGATAGGAACCTTGGAACGGAAAGCTTCATAAAAGGCCTTATCCCTATGGCGAAATGCCCTTAATATGTCGTGAAAATTGTAATAGTTGCCAAACTCAGTCTGACTGGCAGCGATGAGCAGTTCTTTTAATTCTTTTTTCTGGAGGTCAAAAGGGGAGGTGTATTCCTGTTCCATCATCTCCCTGATCTTGATACCTTTTTTAAACAAAGTCCCCAGCAGCGCCATAATTTTGCGTTAGTTTGCGAATTAGAAGGCTAAAAGTAAGGAATGAATATTAAAAATAACATAACCGAAATAAAGCATAATCTGCCAGCAGCATGCAAACTGATTGCTGTAAGCAAGACCAAACCCAATGAATTGATCTTAGAAGCCTACAGTGGCGGGCAGCGTTTATTTGGCGAAAATAAAGTACAGGAACTTACCGATAAATACGAGTCCCTTCCAAAGGATATTGAGTGGCATATGATCGGTCATTTGCAATCTAACAAGGTCAAGTACATTGCCCCTTTTGTAGGTCTTATCCATGGAGTAGACAGCATTAAGTTGCTTGAAGAAATCAATAAACAGGGAAGTAAAGTAAATCGCGTTATACCGTGTCTGCTTCAGGTTCATATTGCTGAAGAAGAAACCAAATTTGGATTTTCAGAAGCAGAGCTGTTAGAGGCAATTCAAAGTCCGGTAGTAGCAACATTAAAAAACATCAACGTTGTAGGTCTCATGGGCATGGCAACATTTACCGACAATACCGATCAGATACGAAGAGAGTTCAAAAGCCTTAAAATGCTTTTTGATAAAGTGAAAGCACTGAAACTTACAGATCAGGTAGTGATGCAAGAGCTTTCAATGGGTATGAGTGGCGATTACAAAATTGCTGTTGAAGAAGGAAGTACCATGGTGAGAGTAGGGTCTTCGATATTTGGAGGAAGGTGAATAAATAAGTCGTAAAGTTTTATAAGTCAGGAAGTCCGAAAAGACAAGGACAGTCATAGTTGATTCAACGCAACATCCCGGATCTTTCATAGATGGATACATACATCTAATTATACTTTTTTTATAATCGACCGTTTATGTAAGATTTCTTGGTTTTTTACAAGTATTTATTATTAGTGAATACAATATCTTTACCTAGGGTTAGAATTTTTTGTAAAGAACTTAATGAATCAGGTTTTTCTGTGGAGTGAAAAAGACTGTTGTTATATTTTTTATCACTCGTTGAGTATTTTTTCTATCATCATCCTAATTCTCATTTCTTAATAAAGAAATGTCATCTGTTCATAATAAATGACAAGTAATCTTTAATTGTTGATATGTGTAGTAGACGGCTTTATTCATCTGTTATTCTGTTTATTTTTTGTTGTTGTAAATCAGCCTCCGGACAACAGCTCTTCATACTGAAATATCCGACAGAAACGCATCAGGCCTCCATGCAAAACGGTGATATGGCCCAGGACAAGCAGGGCACTCTTTATTTCGCCAACACAAACGGGGTTCTCATATTTGATGGTATTCATTGGGAGGTGCTTGAATTACCTGGTAAAGCTTATGTCAGATCATTTGGTGTTGATCAAAATGACAAAGTATATGTTGGGGCCGAAGGAGAATTTGGATACCTCCAAAGAACTGCAGCGGGTAATTTTAAATACATTTCATTACTGTCGTTACAGGAGGAGTCAATAAGGCACACGGTGAATAGTATAATTGATACGGAGGTTTTAGGTAAATCTGTTTTTTTTAATGATGAGAACCACAGTTATATATACAAAAACGGAAAAATTGATGTTCTAGATAAAGAGAGTTTATCATTTCTCCCATTGGGGGATTCGATTTATGCAATAAAGAATAAACAATCTGCGCTGTATATTTATAGAAACAATGAGTTTGCCAGGACAGATCTGTGCCTGGGGCCGAATGATAAAATCAGGAATTTAACTACTTATAAAGGAAAAAGTTTTCTGGTATTGGATGATAAAAATCGGATATGGCTTCTCGATCCAAATGCAGGCCCTAAAGATAAAGTGTTAATACTTTCAGAAAACCTTAATACAAGTTTGAGAGATCTCCCCATAAGACGAATCCTTCCTTTACACGATGGCAGACTTTCAATTCTTACTGATGATGAAATAATTATTGCTGATGTAAATGGTGAAATTCTTTACAAAATAACCAGATCAATGCTGGGGGGAAGTAATTTACAGGACCAGATATTGTATGAAGATGCCCAGCATAATCTGTGGTTTACAACAGACGAATTTATAGGTCTGGTTATTACAAGTTCCCCACTTACCTACTATGATAAAACGAATGGGTTTAACGGAATTGTCATGGCACTGGGTGAACAAGGAGGACAACGTTATGTGGGTACAAATTCCGGACTGTATTGTCAAAAGGATAACAATCAATTTCAAATCATTCCGGGAACGACTGGAATGATTTGGGGAATCTATAATTTAGATCATCACCTTTACATAGCACATGATGATGGTATCTATGAGGTGGTGCAGCAAAAAGCTACTAAATTAATATCACATCAATTTCCTATGTCGTTGTATGCTCTTAACAAACATCGTGATTGTTTTATTATGGGTACTTATAATTCAGGTATCTGGTTACTGAAAAAGAACAACGCCGAATGGACGAAACATAAAATAAAAGGCTTTGAAGAGGAAACCAGGTTTATTCAGGAAGATGATAAGGGTAATTTGTGGATTTCACATGAAGGGAAAGGCATCGGGAGGCTGCGGTTAAATGAAGTGATGGACTCCGTTATTGATATAAAATTTTATTCTTCACGCTATCATCTTCCTTCCAACATCAACAATAGGATTTTTAAATTAAGCGATCAGAAAATTATTGCTGCAACAGCGGATGGTATATACTCTTATAATGAATCTAAAAACATTTTTGAACCTGATCATCGCTTCAGCAAAGCGTTACATGGTATTATTATTTATTCGTTAGCAGAGGCAAGGGAGGGCCATATTTATTTTCGAGGACGAGATAACGTGAAGGAGATTGCTGGCGTACTGACAAAAGGAATTGATGGCACATACTCAGCCTTGCTCACACCATTTAATAAGATCACATGGGCCGATTCTGACGCGCCTTTACTGGCTACACAGGGAGGAGCATGGTTTGGCAATAATGGCAGAGTTATAGCGTATAATCTTAACCATAAAACGTACTACCATGAACCTCTTCAACCCATTATTAAAAAAGTAATAGCAGGCGATTCTATTACTTATACAAATGGCACCACTCATCAAACAGCAAGTATTCCTTATTCATGGAATAGCATGTTGTTTGATTTTGATGTGATGTACTACGAAGATGTTGAAAAGAATGAATTTCAATATAAGCTGCTGGGCTTCGATAAGGAATGGTCCGCATGGACAAGCGTGCGGGAAGCGCACTTTACAAATTTGCCAGAGGGTGACTATACATTTCTTTTACGTGCCAGAAATATTTATAGAAATAAGAGTCGGGTCGCTAGCATCGCATTTCATATAAACCCACCGATATATAGAACATTGTGGGCTTATTTAACATATTTTATATTAATTACTATCCTGTTTGCCATTCTATTGTACTGGCTTATCAGGCTCAAAACAAAAAGAGTAAACAGGCAAAAGGAAATTCTGGAGAGAGAAGTTCGCGAAAAGACTAAGGAATTATTGGTGATGAATGAAGAAGTTAAGCATCAGGCCGAAGTTCTTAAAGCTTCAAATTACACCAAGGATAAATTATTTTCTATCATCTCTCATGATATGCGTGGGCCAATACATCAGGTTCGTGAAATATTCAATATGATCGAATCAGGATATATATCAGCCGACGAATTCCGAACGCAACTCATGCCTGATCTTAAGGAGCGAGTTACTTATGTAGCTACATTAACCGACAATTTGTTGCACTGGGCAAGAGGACAGATGGAAGGTATTCAGGTGAAGCCATCAGTATTTAATGTTCTGGATATTATTAATGAGAATATAAATTTGCTCAGTTCACAGGCATTGAATAAATCTATCAATCTTGTATCAGAGTCACATGAGTCTTTTTATGTTCATGCTGATAAGGATATGATTAAGCTCGTACTCCGTAATCTTATTAGTAATGCCATTAAGTTCACGCCTGAAAACGGAACCATTGAAGTAAAAACCAGAATAGAAGATGGACATGCAAGAGTATCTGTGCGCGATACAGGAACAGGTCTTTCTCCGGAGGACGTTACCAAAATTCTGGATAAAGAATATTTTACAAAGTATGGAACAGCAGGAGAGAAGGGATCAGGACTTGGCCTTATGCTTTGTCGCGAGTTCATTGAAAAAAATGAAGGTCAGCTAACTATTGAAAGTAAATTGAACGCAGGAAGTATATTTACATTCAGTTTAATAATCCATAAAGAATGAATCAGAAAAACACATTAACAACTGCGGCTATTATGGGAGTATTGGCTGTGTCTATAGGCGCCTTTGGTGCGCATGCACTAAAACCTATGTTAACGGCCTCAGGCAGATTAGAAACTTTTGAGCTGGCCGTACGATATCAGTTCTATCATACACTGGCTTTGCTTACCGTTGGTATTTTAATGGGGCAGTTTAAATCTTCAAAGCTGGGCTACGCTGCTTATTTCTTTCTGCTGGGTATTATGTTTTTTAGTGGAAGCCTTTATGTTCTGTGCTTCACAGGGCTTGGCATATTGGGAGCCGTTACACCTATAGGAGGAGTGTTGTTTATTTTGGGATGGATATTTCTAATGCTTGGAGTGCGTTCTAACTCCTCTAATTAATTGATTATCATAAAAAAGTAAAGGCCTCGATTGAGGCCTTTACTTTTTTATGATGAGGTAAATACTTAGTTAAATGTAAATACCCAATTTCCTTTTACTTGAGCAGATCTTGCGAATACACCGCCAGTCCATCCTGCAGCACTGTCAGGTAGAGTAAACTTAATTTCTAACGTTGTACCTGTTAAAGTGTATGTCATTGCTATTAAATTATCTCCAGTATCACGGGTGATTTGAGTTGTTAAAGCAGTTCCTGTTTTGCCACCAAACTTCCATGTACCTGTATTGGGCCATGGGCTAGGGTTAGGGAAAGTTCCTTTCATGTGGTAAGCATATGTTCCACCTGCAGCATATGTTCCAGATATTAGAAGCGTTACGCCTGTAAAGTCTGATATTTTATCAGTGCCATCCAGGGTTACTGACTGTAAAGTCCAGGTCTTACTTAGGTTTTCAAGTTGAGTTTGTTCTGCTGCTTTCCCTGAGCTGCTGCTACCGCCACAACCTGCATAGAAAAATCCCATACTAGCTATTACTAAAAGGGAAAGAATTCTTGAGAATATTTTCATTGTTCAATAATGGTTAAGATTCACGAATATGTATGTAAAAATAATAAAAATCAACCTAATTGTTTGGTCAAATCAACCGAATGCAATCGTTTTTGCTGTTTAATCTAAATTTAGAGCTGTGTGTAACCTTTATTTATAGTCTAGTATGTTGATTTTGTGTGCGCTTTCGGGGTATTCATCGGGTTGGTTGCTGGCTATGAATACCAGACTTTGAGCTGGCAAAGAGTGTAATTCATTAATGTACCAATCAAATGCCTGCTTGTCCAGGTTAGTGCCAGGCTCATCCAGAAAGATAATCTCGGCCTGTGTAAAGAAGGCTAACGCCAGCTTCACGCGCTGTCTCATGCCTGATGAAAAGTTTGAGATGTACTTGTCACGGGCATTCTCCAGGTACATTCGCCGGATCATTTCTTCAATGCTAAGGCTTGCTCTGCTTTTACGAAGTTTGAAATGAAATTGAAGCTGCTCAGTCAGGGTGAACTCTTCAATGAGATCCATATAAGGCGTTGAAATGGAAACGTTTTTAAAAACATTTTCTATTTCAACAACTTCATTTGTTTCACTTAGATACTCCACATTGCCTGCACTCTGCGGCATCTGTCCCCACAATACTTGAAGCAGCGTTGACTTGCCTGAGCCATTAGGACCCGTTATGGCGTAGGTGTTTCCACTTGAAAAGGTGTGATTGAGATTCCTGAAAATCCACTCACGGTTAAAGCGCTTGCTTAAATTTTGTGTAGTGATCTTCATCAATTTCAAATTTCAAATTTCAAATTTCAGGTTACCGCGAATCGAAATTCGAAACCTGAAATCTGAAATTTATTTAATCATTGCTACCGTATCCCTTCATGATACCGCGTTCTGATGTGCGGATGAAGTCGATGATGTAATCTCGCTCAGGGCTTTGAGGAACTTCAAGTTCAACAACCTCAAGAGCTTTGGTATTATTAAGTCCTTTCAGGAATATATAGCGATATGTGTCTTGAATTTCGTTGATCCGGTCAACTGTAAAGCCTCTTCTTTTCAATCCTACAGAATTGATGCCGGCATAAGCCAAAGGCTCGCGTGCTGCTTTGGTGAAAGGAGGAATGTCTTTACGCACCAGTGATCCACCGCCAATGTAGGCGTGAGCACCGATCTTTGAAAATTGTTGTACGGCACAGGCTCCTCCAAAAATGGCGAAGTCGTCAATCAAAACATGTCCGGCAAGTTGTACTGTATTTCCAAGAATACAATTGTTGCCAATGATGCAATCATGACCAATATGAGCGTAAGCCATCACCAGGCAATTCGCGCCAATCACGGTCTTGAACTTATCAATTGTACCACGGTTAAGGGTTACGCATTCGCGGATGGTGGTGTTATCACCAATCTCGGCTGTCGTTTCTTCTCCTTTAAATTTAAGATCCTGAGGTACGCCAGAGATAACGGCTCCTGGGAAAATCTTGCAATTCTTACCAATGCGTGCTCCGTCCATAACGGTTACATTGGGTCCTATCCATGTGCCATCACCAATGACTACATTTTTCTGAACTGTTGCGAAAGGCTCAATGATGACATTCTCACCTATTTTGGCCTCTGGGTGTACGTTAGCTAATGGAAATCTACTCATGAATCTTTACGGACGATACTGGCTGTCATTGTTCCTTCACATACAAGGGTATTGCCTACATAGGCTCTTC
>DATJHZ010000461.1:0-4581 GCA_035493595.1 Cyclobacteriaceae bacterium
ACTTCAGGACTTGGACAGGCCACACCTCGTTGTGTTTTCATAGTGCCTCTCAAAGTAAATGACATAATCTATGGTGTGTTAGAGCTCGCTTCTTTTGAACCCTATCAGGAGTATGAGCGTGAGTTCATTGAAAAAGTTTGTGAAACCATAGCATCCTCCATCGCCACTGTAAAAATTTCGGACCAAACAAAGTACTTATTAGAGCAAAGCCAGCTGCAGGCTGAGGCTATGAGAAGCCAGGAAGAAGAGATGCGGCAAAACATGGAGGAACTGCAAGCAACGCAGGAGGGTATGGAAAGATTGATAAGTGAATCGAAGGGCAATGAACTTTATATGAAAAGTCTGCTCGATGCTTCAACCGATTCCATTCTCACCTTTGATCATGCGTATAAAATTATTCATTACAATGAAAAGGCCAAAGCTGGTTATCAGAGCGTTGGTATAGCTATTGATAAAGCAGGTGCTAATCTTTTGCAGCTCATTCCTGACACTGAGCGGGAGATGTTTAAGGAAATGTTTGATAAAGCATTATCCGGAGATATTGCTGAAATGACTTATCAGAATCATGATTTTCATTTTGAGGTTAAATACATCCCGATTAAAAATGAACAAGATGAAGTTACAGCAGTGGTTCAGTTCTCAACTGATATTACCAAACTGATGCAGGCGCAAGAAGAGACAAAGAAAATGCTCCTTGAAAGTCAGGCGCAAGCTGAACAGCTTCAAGCTCAGGAGGAAGAGTTGCGTGCTACGATGGAAGCGGAAGCCAAGCGAAGCAAAGATCTTGAACGCTCTAATTTTCAAGCCGAAGCTCAGAAGCAGATGATGCATAAAATCATAGAAAAGCTTAAGGAAAAAGAAAAAGAAAGTCAGGCACAAGAAGAAGAACTCCGTGCACAGCAGGAAGAATTGCGCCAGAATATGGAAGAGCTGGAAGCAACAATAGAAGCCGAAGCGCAGCGAAACAAAGAACTTGAACGCGTCCAGGCACAAACTGAAGCACAAAAACAGATCATGATCAAGTCTCTTGAAAAATTCAAACAACGTGAAAATGAATTGATCATAGAGCTCGAATTGAAAGAGAAAATTATAGCAAACCTTACTAAAACGAGTAGCGACAACTAGATTTTGATTGAATCGAAAATTATTTAGAAAGGGACTTTTTCACGATTCGTTATGACGAAGAGAACTCAAATACACAGTAATTAAATTATATGCAAACCTATTTTGAAAAAGATTTCGTTACCATCGGATATGATCAGGGCGATCATATAATAATAGTAAAATGGAAATTGACACCTACTTCTGCTGAATTCAGAGAAGGCTTAAACACACTTACTACTATCATAGAACATTTTAAAACGGGAAAAGTTATCGGAGACACCACCCACATGGGAGCGATCCATCCTGATGATCAACAATGGTCAGCAACAGAATGGTTTCAGAGTGCCCTCAAATCCGGACTCTCGCAACTTGCCTTTATTGTTCCCTCCGATATTTTTACTCAGATGTCACTAGACGGTGCTAAAAGCCAGGTAGTTGGTGAGCATCCAATTGCTTATTTCGAAAATATGGAAAGTGCTATTGATTGGTTAAAGAAATCTTCAAACTCAAATATATCTTCAAGTCCATCCAATCAGTAACATTTAAAAACAATCCATTACATACTATGCAAAATCATTTTGAAACAGATTACGTGACCACGGCATACGATAAAGCCAATCATGTGGTAATACTGAAATGGAAAGTAGCACCTACTTCTGTTGAGTTCAGAGAAGGATTGGATTCCATTATTTCTGCTATGGAACATTTTAAAACAGGAAAGCTCATTGCTGACACAACACATCTTGGAGCAATCCATCCGGATGATCAGGAGTGGTCAACAACAGTGTGGGCTCAAAAAGCAGTCAGCGCTGGATATTCAAAGCTTGCCCTTGTTATTCCTTCTGATATTTTCACGAAGATGTCAGTAGAGGACACCATGAATATGGATAAGACAGAAACTCCGTCTGCTTATTTCGACACCATTGATGCGGCTATCGACTGGATAAAATAAAACCAGTAGTAAAAAAAACTCATTCAAAATATTTAATAAGCCACATGCAAAATTTCTTTGGAAAAGATTTTGTCAACATTAGTTACGATAAAGTCAATCATGTAATTGTACTAAAATGGATAATTTCACCTACCTCTGATGAATATAGAGAAGCTCTTAATTCACTTGTGTCTGCTATGGAACATTTTAAAACAGGCAAGGTGATAGCAAACACCATCTATCTTGGAACTATTCACCCTCGGGATCAGCAATGGTCAGTAACAGAATGGTTTCAACAAGCAGTCAAAGCAGGATACTCGAAACTTGCAATCATTATTCCTGATGACTTATTCACACAAATGTCTGTAGAAGATACTATGAATAGCGCTGACAGTTCTTTTCTATATGCTTATTTCGACAACATGGAAACTGCTGTAGAGTGGTTAATCAAAGCTTGAAATTTCAGTTATGAAATAAATTGGTCACTACATCCAGTTGGCATAAAGTCTTACAGATGTAGTGATAAATTTTTCAGGCGTTACGTTTAATCAGTTCTTCTGTCTCTGTATCAAAAATTAATAATCCTTCATTTTTATCGTCGAGTTGTCCAATCAGTTTACCATCTTTTGCCCATACGGCACTATTACCCACACTATTAAAATTGTCGCAAAAGCCTACACAGTTTGACATTAACACGGTCATAGAATAATTTTTGGCAACCTGAGGATAATGTATCATTGCCTTGTTTATTCCGTTTTGTGATTTAGCTACACTCGCTAAATAAATATCAGCACCAAGACTATTTGCTTTGTGAGCGTGTTCAGGTTGCAGGCTTTCATAACAAATAGCAGGAGCAATTTTTTTATTATCAACAGTTAAAATGACTTGTTGATCACCGGTAACAAAATATGGAAACTCATCTTCATGAAGTTGTTGTTTTGAATAGGTCTGCCTTGGTTGATCAGGTTGAAAAATAATCATGCTGATCTGTACACCTGTTTTTGTTTTAGTAGGAACACCAAGTCCGATAGTAATTTTATTAGTGTCACTAATTTGTTGAAAGTCATTAAGCCTGATGTCATACTGATTTGTGGCAAGTGCTGCTGCAAGTTCAGGTTCATAACTTGTTAAAGAGAGCTCTGGAAAAAATATCGCTGTTGCCTTTTGTGAGCACGCAAGTTCAATTAGCTTTTTATGCTTTTCAATGTTAGCTGAGATGTCGCCTTTGATTGGGCTTATCTGTGCGATACTTATTTTCATTGTCACTACAAATTACAAATTCATTATCAGGTAGGTAGGCAAGTTCCAAACGTCTAACGCGTTTTTGTTTTGAATAAAGATAAATTAAAGAAATGTAAATTCAATCAGGTGGGTGAATGTCAATGATTTTATCCGCTGGTGTAACTTCATTAACGTTCTGCTATCATCAACATCAAAATCGTTATCTTTATTTATGGTTCAGATAAACCTTGCTCTGCTATGAAAGAAATAAAAAAAGAAGACATCAAACAGGAAGTATTTGATCTCTATGATGACTATGCACACAACCGTATCGACAGACGATTGTTTCTTGATAGACTTTCTATCTATGCTGTCGGTGGTATTACGGTGGCATCGTTGCTGAGTTTTATCAGTCCCAATTATAGTGTTATTCAAATTCAGCCTGGCGATCCGAGATTGAAATCGGATTACATCAATTATAATTCACCAAAAGGTGGGGGCAACATTCGTGGTTTGCTTTCTCGCTTAACTGATGCGAAAGGTAAATTGCCAGGTGTGATTGTGGTACATGAAAACCGTGGACTTAATCCATACATTGAAGATGTTGGCAGGAGAGTAGCACTGGCAGGTTTCATTTCATTAGCACCCGATGCCCTTACGCCACTGGGAGGATATCCCGGAAATGATGATGATGGAAGAACACTGCAAAGCAAGCGAGATCGTAATGAAATGCTGGAAGATTTTATTGCAGCATTTGAATATTTAAAGACACATCCGGAGTGTAATGGTAAAGTAGGTGTTGTTGGATTTTGTTTTGGTGGCTGGATCACAAACATGATGGCCGTGCGCGTACCTGATTTAGGAGCTGCTGTTCCTTACTATGGCGGACAACCCGCTGCTGAAGACGTTCCTAAAATTAAAGCACCATTGTTGATTCACTATGCAGGCTTAGACACGCGTGTAAATGAAGGTTGGCCTGCTTACGAGAAAGCACTAAAAGAAAATAGTAAGGAATATACGGAGTATGTATATCCGGAAGTAAATCATGGATTTCATAATGATAGTACGCCTCGCTATGATAAGGCTGCAGCTGAATTGAGTTGGCAACGGACGATAGATTTTTTTAAGGCGAAGTTGAAGTAGATTTCAAATTTTGAGTTTCAGATTTAAGATTTCTGATCAGAAATCTTGTTTGAAACTTCCTCACATTCCCCGTGCATTGAGTGTGGTTTTTTGAAGATGCGCGCTGGCACTCTTGTGTGTTATGGGAAGTGAGTGCTCGCGCGATGAGAACGACAGAGGGTTGATCAAATGCCTGCTGCATT
>DATJHZ010000462.1:0-13788 GCA_035493595.1 Cyclobacteriaceae bacterium
TGAGTTCAGTCAGCGCTGGAAAGAGATGGGTAAGAATCTTCCAACACCAAAAGCTGTATTGGTTGTATCTGCACATTGGTTTACCAAAGGCACGTTTATCACTGCCATGGAAACCCCTAAGACTATTCATGACTTCTATGGTTTCCCGAAAGCACTTTTTGATGTGCAATATCCTGCTCCGGGAAATCCTGCACTAGCTACTGAAACCGCTTCGCTTATTCATAAAACAAAAGTTGGTCTTGATCACGAATGGGGTTTGGATCATGGTACGTGGTCTGTTGTAAAAAATATGTTTCCGCAGGCCAACATTCCTGTATTGCAATTAAGTATTGACTACACTCAAAAGCCTCAATATCACTATGAGCTTGCTGCCGAGATCGCTGCTCTGCGCAAGAAAGGTGTTCTGATCATTGGCAGTGGAAACATGGTACATAATCTTGGCATTATGGATTGGAAGCGTCCAGATGATGGTTATGATTGGGCGAATGAAATAAACACCAAGTTCAAGCATCTGATCTCTACAGGCGATCATCGTTCCTTAATAAATTATGAACAATTAGGTTCAGCAGCCAAACTGTCTATCCCAACACCTGAGCATTATCTTCCAATGCTTTACATCCTGGGATTAAAAGAAGAAAAAGAAAACATCAGTTTCTTTAATGATAAAACCATGATGGGTTCTATTTCTATGACTTCGTTTAAGGTGGGGTAATAAATAGTCGACGGTCCACAGTCAACAGTCCACCGTGAAGAATCTAACTGTCGACTGCGGACCGTTGACTGTGGACTATTCTCTCTTTGCGAAAAAAATCGTACCTTCAAAGGTGTGAAACTTTATACAGAGCCCGGCGAGGAGATAATCGTCCTTAAAAAATTCGATAGTGTGATCGAGGCTAATATTGTGAAAACAAAACTCGATGCGCATGATATACCTTGCTTTCTCACGGAGGAAAATCTAGCGAACTTATATCCGGGACAAAACTTTATGATGTTCAGTGTGCGGCTTCATATCTTCGCTAAAGATGAAGAGCTTGCCCGCAATACGTTGAGTGAAGGGAACATGCAACTAAATGATGACATCACAAAATGTCCTCAATGTCGTTCCGAAAAACTTGAACGCGACTTTCCCAAAAAAGTAAACGAGAAATTTTCTTCGTCCATTCGTGCTGCGCTCTTTGGAATATTCTTTCCACAAGAGAAAGTTTATCATTGCACCGAATGCAATCATGAATTTGATACACCGTAAAACAAAAACGGCTTTCACGATTTGTATCGCAAAAGCCGTATCCTAGATTGAATAAATTTTATTTCTTAAGTGTATAAGCTACTACGCTATTCGAGAAGAAGGTAGGAACATATAATGTTTTAGATTTTGGATCGAACTCAATATCTGCAGCGCTAACTTTCTGATCTTTGGTGTCAAGTAATTTTTGTGATTGGCCTTGTGCATTTACGTAATACACTTCGCCGTGCCAGCTTGATACCAGGTATCCATCTTTATCAACCCATACAATTCCATCGGCACCTTGTGCAGTTTCACCAAACTTGGTTAGTTTCTTGTCAGCACTTAGCTTATAGTTAAAGCCAGTTGCAAAATCAAGAACATACAAGCTGCCATCAGGTAATGCAAGCAAACCATTTACACCTTGCAGCTCTTTACTTTCGAAGTAAAGTTCAGGCTTATTATTTTTTAATACGTAGATTTTACCTGTTCTCGTATCCGAAACATAAACGTTACCTTTTTTATCTACAGTAATATCATTAAGAAACACCGCTCCTTCAATTTCAACTTTCGCAGTAACTTTCCCGGTAGTGATATCTATCACATCAACGGCAGTTATATCGGCTACATAAAGATTATTCTTATACAAGCCAAGTCCTTTGGGAGCATCGAGGCCAGTAACCCAATTCAATTGTTCTATTTTCCCTGTTGGCGAAACTTTAGCGATTGATCCTACGCCATCTTTTCCATCAGGCTTGCCATCGATGCAGGCCACATATAAGATATTTTTAGAAGCATCAAATAAAACAGACTCTGGTACCCGAAGCAGGGTATCTGTTTTCCACTTTAAGTCAAGGGTTTGTGCGCTTGCATGGAAGGAGAGTGTACCAGCCATGATAACTGTAAGCAGTGTTACAAGAATCTTTTTCATACGTATAATTTTTATGGGTTGAACATGTTTTGCATGATGTGTTTGAATCGTGCAAAACTAATATTTAAACCACATCAATTATTGTATTTTCTATAAGTGGATATATCCTGATAACAGATGCCTATACAATACGTTGAATCCTAGTTTATTCACGCTGCTAAATTCAGTATGAAGGCTTATTCTTTAACAAACTTTTTAAAGTACGATTTTCCACTCATCGTTACCTTCACCAGGTACAAGCCTTGAGACAAAGAGCTGATGCCTATTTCCTCACTAAACAAATCTTTCGTCAGGCCATATTGCTTGTTGAACAACGGCTTGCCTTGAGCATTCATTAAACTTATCTCTGGAGTACCAGCTTCTGTAAGATCCATTTCAATCTTAATTTTATCACTTGCAGGGTTAGGATAAACATGAAGATCCTGATTGCTTAACCATTGCTCAAGTCCTGTGATAACGGCAAGATCTTTTGTTGCTATTGCCTGACATCCCAGATTTGAAGTAGCTGTAAGCGACACTGTGAAAGAACCATTGTCTGTAAAAGCATGTGAAGGATTTTCGTCCGTGCTTGTCTGTCCATCACCAAAATTCCATAACCATGAAGCTGCTCCAGACGATGCATTGGAAAATGCTATGGCAGAACCCGTTTCCATATTACCTGATAACGTAAAAGAGGCAACAGGATTGACGTTAACCAACGTTGAAAAAGTTTCTGAAGTTGATTCACAACCAAGTGTTGCATCTGTAACGGTTACAGAAAAATCACCTTTTGTTGATACCTGAATTGATTGCGTTGTTTCACCCGTGCTCCAAGTATATCCGTCAGCTTCTGCTACAGACAATTGAATGCTTTGTCCTTCGCAGAATGTTGCAGAACCAGATGCTGTTATCGTTGGGTTAGCTTTTACAATAATTTTGGCAGGCACTCTCAAACTCTCATAGTTATTATCAGCATTGGAAATATAAAATGTTGTATCGTTTAATACTGAAGGCAGTGAGTACTCTGTACCTGTAAAAAATGCTTCGCCACCTGTAAAGTCTTTGTACCATTTAATTTTGCTGGCGCCGCTGGCATCTACCACGGCATCTCCTTTATAACATACCTTGGTATCATTCACGACAGGCGTTGCAGCCTGAAGTGTATAGTTATAAATTGAATCAGCATACTTGGCGGATGTAAGTAGCTCATCTAAGTTTACAGCTGCATGCAAAGCAAAAGCTATTGTAATTTCTTCTCCTGGTTGGATGGTGTAAGGACCAGAAGCAACAACGTGACTTACATCATTACCATCTGTAGTAGAAGAGCCTGCCACAATTTTCCCCGTTAAACCACTGGAGATTGTTGTATACTTCTCACTGTCTGTAAAGCCATCGTAAAGTCCGAATGGATTGCCAGCTATTGTGCCGTCATTATCTATTGCATAGTACTGTGGATTTCCGGAAAGAACCTGAATACCTGCATGCGGAAGTTCGGTAGATACTTTTGGATAAACATAACCTATGTTATTATCATTGTTCCACGCTGCAGCATCTTTTTGTCCGCTGGCACTAATATCCCAATCAGCAAACATTCCAAAGTTATAATTTGTGATGGCCGTAGCTTGTGGATTTTTTATTTTATACTCAATGATCACGAATTTATCATAAGGTGCTTCATTCCATACAAGACTTCTATATGTGATGACAGCCTTTTGATTCGCTGTTGTTGCAGAATTAGAATAGGAACCGAATATTTCAGAAAGTGATCGCTCACCAGGATTGATTTCTTTGATTTGTGAAAGTGAAACAAAGTCAGCATCAAAACTACTGCCAGTACCACGAACGTTATTGAGAATAGTTGATGATGATGTGCCTGTTATGACACCCATCTCATACAAGATTGAAGACTCATTGAAAATAAATCCACTTCCGTTAGCCTGGTTTTTTGTATCCTCATAACCCAATCTGCCAGCAGCACTAATGGTGGTTATGATCTTATTCTTATCAATATTCAAAAATGTTGGATTTAATATAAAGCTTACAAATTGGTAATCACTATACGTACCATCGGTATATGTAATTAAAAATTCAACATTCGTATTTACAGGCGTGCTCGCGCTGACTGTAACTTCAAAAGGATCAGTTTCATTAGATAATGTTGACCCCTCTCCAATAATGCCCGGCGTGATTGTGCTTTTTGTAATAGTGACCCTGCTGGATGTTGATGAAATAGAAATCTCTACCCCACTGGAAGTCGATTTTAAATAATTTGTGAAATCAAAATATAAAAGGGCGTTCTCACCGGGAGCAGGGACCGTGCCAGCTGATGTAACCAATTTGGAATTGCTGGCACGCAAAGAAGGAGATTCAATAGTAAGCGCCCGATATATATCTAGTCTACCTTTTCCTAATTTATTTTTATATGCTGTATTAGAAGTATAGAAAGTAGGATCTGCTGTAACGCGAAGTTGTTCTGCCACCTGTAAGGCTGTAAACTCTGGATGTGCCGCCCAAACCAAAGATGCTGCCCCACATGTTATCGGCGATGAAAAGGATGTACCATCAACAGATCCGTAACTGTTGTTATAAGCAGTTGTGTAAATGCCAACACCCGGTGCTGAAATATCAACTGTGTTACCATAGTTACTAAACGTTGCTCGCTTGTCAGCTGAGGTAGTAGCCGCTACTGAAAGAACATGATCATAAGCTGCAGGATAAGAAGCAGATGATGTGTTCTCGTTACCAGCCGCAGCTATCACCACACAGTTAAGATCAAGTGAAACGTAATTAATAATATCCTGATCTATCTGGCTACGATTCGTTCCTCCAAAAGAACAGTTAATAATTTTTGCACCATGTGTAGCTGCGTAATAAATTCCATCTGACGATCTGTACAAGCCTGCGTTTGGATCATTGTCGGCAGTGAGTTTTACAAATAAAAGTTTGGAGTTAAAGCCTACACCCGCAATGCCTATTCCATTGTCAGTTTTAGCAGCCGCGCAACCTGCTACCCAGGCACCATGTAAAAGTTTTTCAGAACTTACTGAAGGGTTAATAGAAGGATCGTTATCACCGGCATAATCTGATTTGTAAAGATTCAGCGTATCATTACCCATAAAATCCCATCCTCTATAATTATCAACGTAACCATCATTATCATTATCAGTTCCGTCAACAGGATCAGCTTCATTGTAATAAAGTTTATCAGCCAGATCAGGGTGATCAAGATCTCCGCCTGTATCTACCACGCCTATAACTATGTCGCTGCTGCCTTTGGTTATTCCCCACGCATCGTAGGCTTTTATGTTCGTAAGATAATATTGTGAAGAAATTGACGGATCATTAGGTGTATACAGCAGATGCTCTTTATATAGCGGTTCAATAATTTCGAAATATCCTTTTGCATACATTCCGTTAATAAAATCTTCTATAGACTGCTGCTCATCAAATTGAATCTGATAGTATGAAGAAATATCAATGTTTGATTGAGATTTTAAAGGACCTCTTGCCGATGCCGCTATTGACGATGATGCAGTAGAAACTAAAGGCTTTATAGACACTACACCTGGCAGATTTACAGTAGCTGTTCTTGCACCTGCGCCACTACTCTGAAATTTACTTTTGTATGAATCTTTAACCTTGACACGTACAATACCAGACATATAATCGTTTGAAGATACTGTTGCTGGTAGTTTAAATCTCTTAGCAGATAATTTATTCTGGCTCATCAAAGATGTAGCACCCAACAAGAATACAATTAGTAAACAACCCCTCATAAATCTCTAGGTTAATATTGAAATTGGTAGAATTTCAAATTTAATGAATATTCCTTCAGGCGGCGGATTAATTGAGGTGTAAAAAATAAAAATTGAGGTAGACAAAAACGTTAACACCAAAAACTCTTTTTTTACTTTGAAGATTTAAGTAAACTTTAAGGTATCTTAAAAAATTTTAAAATTAACTAACCGTTAAATCTGGCCGTTGCATTATGCTTAACAGGGAAGTTTACTGAGTTAGCAATGAAGCATAATTTACTTGCCTTTTCATGTAATTCATTTGCTTTATCAAGCATTGACTTATCGGCCACCATGACAATTGGATTTAATGTTACCTCTGTAAAATGACCTCCTCCATCAGGTGTTTCAACCATAATGCCGGTAGCATTATCACTATAATCTGTAACGACTACACCTGCCACTACGCAAACATGCAAATATGATAACATGTGACAGGTAGAGAGAGCGGCAATTAACATTTCTTCAGGATTGTGTTTTGTTTTGTCGCCACGAAAAGCAGGATCTGATGAACCTTCAATATCTACTTTATCACTGATACTGATGTTGTAACTTCGTTCATAAGCTCTGTAAGCTGAGGTTCCGGTTCCTTTATTGCCTGTCCATTTTACGGTTAACGAATAATTGTGCCGCCCATTCATAGTTTGTTAGTTTGATTAGAAGATATGACGCTGAAATTTTTACTAACGGCGTAGAGTAGATTGAGTTTATTTATTCAGCAAAAACTTCACAATATGATCTCCAGTAACATTGCTATGGAAGCTTTGCCACCAATTGTTCAGGGAGCAATTTCAGAATCCAAAAAATTATCTTCCATTTAAAACCCGGAACGATTGTGAAACTGTTGCCTGCATTAAAAACACTGCCTGCAATAAACTCTGGTTCTAACATTAGAGCTTCAGGGAGATTTAATCCTGCGGTCATCTTGCTGCGGATATAACCTGCCACAATCACATTTACATGAATATTTCTTGTTGAAAGATATTGCCTGAGTCCTGCCAGGTATTGGGTAAAAGCTGACTTCGTACTTCCATAAATGAAATTACTTTTTCTTCCACGAACACCCGAAAGTGATGACAGCCCAATGATTCGCTCAAGGTTTTTATTATTTAGATCCATCGCGATAATATTCAAAATTGAAACAGCACCACAATAATGAACTTTCATCATTTGATAACTCCCCTCCCAATCAACAAGTGCCTGCTCGTTATTTTTAAGAAAGCCTGCAGCGTAAATAACAATGTGTGGCTTCTCGGGCAATGAAGTATAAAATGTCTGATGTGTTTCAAATGCTACAGCATCAAAATATCGAACATCAACTTTATCTTTTATGCGGGAATTCTTTTCTAAAAGATCAAGCAATTGATCTGTATTTCTTGAAGCCGCTATGACTTTACAGTCATTGTTAGCATACAATTTTATCGCCTCCCGGGCCACATCTGAGTTGGCACCTAAAATGAGAACTGTTTTAGTTGAAGGCATCTATATTGGATAAAAATAACGTTACGTCAATGTTAACAAATTCATTGAATGGATTTCACTGGTTAGCCTAATGCCATCCAGATAAAAATAGCGTTTGCCACTACATACAATGCCACAACAATCTTGGAGGAAATACTATTAACACGCAGACTGAGTTCGTGCTTGCCCATGTCATGAAGTTTTAGAGACACTGCCGACACTACCAGCGTTGCAAAAATGCCAAGGAAAGTAAGTGTATGTAAAGTGTCTACAAGTGTAAAAGTAGATGACTCTGGCAGTATAGAGTCAATGATATATTTATTACCAACTGCAGCAAACAAACCGCCCACAGGTAAACCAAAGCGAGGTTCAAGTTCAGAAGGTTTGGGTACGAAGCTTATGGCTGCTATGAGAAAAGCGATATACATGCCACTGAATATTTTCATAAATAAACCCCAGGCATCGCGTTCAATATCCATCTCTATTCTGAATTGTGAAAACTCAGACGATTCCTTTCCCGGTCTCGAGTCACCAAAGCCTGTTTCATAATCATTCAAACCTGTTGATACTTTAAAGTTTTTAATCAGCCAACCATCAATGGCATCTGCCTTATCATACTGGCTACCTTTCTCATCGGCTACAAAAACAAGACTCTTATTATCAAAAAGTGTATTCTCAATCTCCATTTTCAGATGCTGTATGTCAAAAGGAAAGTCGGCAACATTCCAGTGTTCTTTCATAATGCACTTCATCTTCATAATGGCCCAAGCCTTGCCATTAAGACTATCGAGAATAATTTCAGGCGGCTCTATAGTCTTGGCGTTGGGTATGTCTAGCTGTTTGGAGAAATCAAAATCAGGATTATCATAAAGAAACCACATCCAGAAACGCACTGTATATTCTTTGTCATGAAAATTAACATCATGCACGCTGATAACATATGCACCTACCTTAACGGTGTCGGGTCCAGTACCATCCCACGCATGAGCAAGTTGAAAACATATTGTAAACAAAAGTGTGATGCAGATATTCTTCATTAGTGTGAGTATATAGTTTCAAAATTAATAAAGGTCTTTAATTAAAGCCCGTACAATGCATAGAACTTTCACTTCTCTGTGCTAATTTGAGCCCTCAATTAACCATCCATAACAATGTATTACAGCGCTTTACTTCATACACACTCCTACTTTCGCTACCTGGTTTTCGCAGCTTTGCTGGTGGTGATTATCGTATCACTTTTAGGACTATTAGGTAAAAAACCTTTTACCAAAACAAATAATCTTTTAAGTCTGATACTGTTGATCAGTGCCCACACGCAAACAGCTATTGGCTTGCTCTTATATTTCGCAAGTCCCTTTGTAAAATTCGGTTCAGAAACAATGAAAGACAAAGCTACCCGTTACTGGACGGTTGAACATATTTTCGCGATGATTATTGCTGTTGTGGTTATTACGGCAGCCCGTTCTACCATGAAAAAAATGAGCGATGATCAGGCAAAGCACAAAAGGCTTTTCATTTTTAACCTGATTGCCCTGGTAATTGTTGTTACAGTAGTCTATTTAAGCGGAAGAGGCATATTTTAGTTTATCCCCCCTATTATTCCGTTCACAGAAAGCCGGGCAATCAAGTCTGGCTTTTTAATTTTTTTAAATTGAATAGTATAACTTTACTTAACTAAAAACCTTTTTTCGAATGAGAGCATCTCTACTTCTGTTGTTTGTACTTGCCAGTTTTGTGTTGCGAGCACAAGAAATCGGGCAACGTTATGAGCTGGTCAGCATGGGTAAACCCGTTAATACTTTCCGTCATGAGGCTGCACCCATTGTTTCGCCTGACGGTAATACGTTATACTTCTTTGTTCAGAATCACCCTGAGAATACCTATGGAAAGGAAGATAGCCAGGATATCTGGATGACTAAAAAAGATGCCAGTGGCGTATGGTCAGCCCCTACACATCTTGGTTCGCCGTTTAACAACAGCCGTTCAAACCAGGTGTTTACTGTAATGCCTGATGGAAGCCTGTTCATAAAAGGTGGCCGTGGAAAAAATGAAAAAGGTTTCTCTATGGTAACAACGGGAGGTAGCCTGCGCGAACTTGACGTTCAGGATTTCGGCAAAATGAATAAGGGCCGTTTTTATGGAGCCAGCATGTCGTCAGACGGAAAACACATGATCATCTATTTCAGTGAAGTAGAAAATAGTCAGAATAGTGATCTCTATGCCAGCCATCTTCAGGACAATGGTGACTGGACAAGACCGGTTAAATTAAAACTGAGTACGAATACAGATGATGTTGGTCCGTTTGTAGGCCCAGATCAAAAGACATTATATTTTGGAAGTGCGCGTCAATCAGCCGGACGCCAGGGTGGTGTTGATATCTATAAATCAGCACGTCTTGATGATACATGGATGAACTGGGGCGAACCCATCAACATGGGCAAGCCAATTAATACCAGTGCACTGGATTATTATTTTACGATGGATAATGCCGGCAATGTATTTACCAGTCGTGCGAACAAAGCATTGGAAGGTGCGCAACTTGATTTGTTTATGTTGGTGCCGAAAGAATTTAAAATCAATCTTACAGGTGTTGTTTACGATGAGAAAACAAATCAACCTATTGTCTCTTCTGTAGAGGTGAAGTTCAAGGATAAAGATCCTCAAACATTTACCACACCAGCCACCGGAAAGTTTGAAGCGAAAACCAAAGAGGTAAGAGAGTACAGCATTTCTGCGTCAGCACCTGGTTACACAGCAAAATCTGATTCTTATAAATTACCTGTGTTGAACAGCGATACCACTATTTATGTCGATATTCTTTTAAAGCCTATTCCTAAAAAACTTATTCTTGTTGGAAATGTATTTGATAAGAAAACCGAAAAGAACATTACAGCCAACCTGAACATAACCTTAAAAGGTGATAAGAGAACCAATTTCAAAATGACTGCTACCGATGGCAAGTATGAACAAGAAATTGCCAAGCTTGGCTGGTACCTCATCGCTGCATCAACTGAAGGGTATGTGAATGCTGTCGACAGTGTGTGGATTAACGATGCAGATGTAACACCTGTAGAGAAAGATATTTACCTCCAACCTATTGAAGTTGGTTTGACAGTGAGATTGAAAAACATTTATTTTGATTTTGACAAGACAACACTTAAGTCCACATCATTTGTTGAGCTTAATAAAGTAGTTGACTTCCTGAAACAAAATCATACCGTTGAAATTGAAATCTCTGGCCATACTGACAGCAAGGGCTCGGATGATTATAACCTGAATCTTTCACAGGGAAGATCTCAATCCGTTGTGGACTATCTGATAAGCCAGGGCATTGACACATCGCGTTTAACGGCTCATGGCTATGGAGAAGGTAAGCCCATAGACACTAACGATACAGAAGATGGTCGTGCAAACAACAGACGTGTTGAGTTTACCGTATTAAAGAAATAAGTATAAAGAGTAGGCCGGGAAATCGGCCTTTACAATAAAAAATTATTAAATTATATACATGGCTGCCAAGCTAAATTCTGGATTTTCGGTTGTGCTCGGACTGGTGTCTTTTGGAGCAGGACTCGTTGGTCTTACCGGTATCTTCTTTTGGATGTATGAAGTTTCTAAAGGTAAAGAAGCCTTTGACTTCAAAGCTTTTGTTATTGTAGTGCTGGTGGTGCTTATACTCCTCGCTATTGGTGGGGCATTGCTTCGGAATGGATTTCGCGAGAACGTTAAGGAGAAGTAAATTCAGATTTTCAACATTCGGACAATGCGTTATTTTTTTCCTAACGTATTGTCCGAATTTATTTTAGAGCTAATTTTTTAATAATGTACCCGATAAATTTTGGCTGTCAAAAGAATAACATTAACAATCTAACCATCGATATAGAGATCACGGCTTAGTCTCTAATTTAGATTACTATTTAGCTCCACTAATTGGCGCGCTTCCGTTATGTTATTTGTAAAGATGGTTTCCATATCTCCATCTAGTTTATTTTTATATCCTTGTGCGCTTACCGTAACAAAAATATCATTTGGTACTAAAAATACCTGACGGAATATTTTATCATGATATACTACAGTGAATTCTTTTTTCACATAATTTGACACTGCGTCTGCAGCATATTTTTGCGAACTCGGGCTTATTACTGCATGAGTGGTTAAGTCATATAGACAACGTTCAGGTTTATGAGCGAACAAAAGCTCTTCTACTTTATCGATACCTTTTTTGAAGATTTCTTCCGGGGTTAGTCCTTCCCATTTCATCAGCATTACATTACCACATATGCTAACTGTTAAATAGCATTTTCCTTTCTCTGATAATTTTACAAGTTCTGTCATTTCCATTATTCAAAAATTAAATTGCTTTGTTAAAAAATCGTTTTGTTAACTCATGTTGCCAGCATGAGTAAATTCAATACTCTGGTACCAAGTATATTTTTGTAAATGTTTTAGGAAATAATATTGCTGTTGAAGCCAGCTGACTTGATGGGCTTTGGATCCCAAATCTGTAATTATTTTCATTCCTGATCGCTGAGGAAATATCGCACCCACATCCATACTCCTATGCCAAATGGATGGCAAACAGCGCAATTAATCCAAGTTCTGGAAATCAATGAGCTTACAAAAATGTATACAATCAGGAGGACATGGGTAGCTTGCTAACTACCCTCATAGATCACTGTATTTCGTATCATTCCTCCGATAGAGGAGTTAATAGATGTTTTGCCCTATTTTAGTCGGACAAGAATGTTAGTTTCTGTTAACCGAAAGGTATTCTTTGATATGTGAGATAGTTTCGTCGATGTTGTTTGCTACTAAAATCTTATACGTTCCAATATTCTTAAAGAAACGAACAGTAACATCATCCTGATTAAGAAGAATGATTTTCTTGTTTGCCTTGATGGCTAATGCTACTTCAGACGCGGTACCAGCAGCCATACCTAATACTACAACAACATCGCTTGACAGTACAGCCATATAATTACGACCGCTGTTCATGCCTGTTACTATTCTTATCTGTGCATTCTCAGAAGCACCTTTTGTTGTTTCGGTAGGCAAGATCCCAATGGTTAAGCCATTAGCATCACAGGCGCCTTTCATGGCCGCATCCATCACACCAAAACTTCTTCCGCCGGTTAGTGTTACCCAACCTTCCTGAGCTATAGCTTTGCCAAGTTCAAAGGCTACTATATTTTGCTCTGGTGTAGCACCTTCTCCGGGGCCCATTACACCGATGATTGTCTTTATTGGTAGTGACATAAGTTTCAGTTATCACGCGAAAGTAAAGAGGTTAAAAGCCATTTACAACACTTATCCTTCAAGCGTTTGAAAATTCTGCTAAGGAATTTTTGAATGAAATATTATTTTGTTGCACGCACAATTTACTCGTGTGTTATAAGGCGCTAAATAAACTTAATGGCATCTGATGCAGCCGTTATCTGTTTCAATTCACCTTGCGACAGCGTAAAGTCTAACGATTTAGCATTGTCACGTACTTGTTGTTCATTGCGTGCACCAGCCAACACACAGGCCATGCCTGGCTGATTTACCGTCCAGTTAATGACAAGTTGCGAAAGTGTGGCGCCGTGTGCATCGGCAATAGGTTTTATTTTCTGCAACAATGCGTTTGCCTTATCAATATTTTCAGGAGTATAAAAACGATTGGCCTCACGGGTATCGCCATCATTAAACTTGTGATCGCGTTTGATCTTGCCTGTTAACAAACCGCGCTGCAGCGGACTGTATGGCAAAATACCCATACCTTTATCAAGCGCCTGCCGTACCACATCATTTTCAATACCTCTGTTGATCAAACTATAGGGAACCTGGTTGGTAACAATGTTAACCGTTTTCAAAGCCTCTTCAACCTGGCTTACATTATAATTGCAAACACCAGCAGCTAGAACTTTCCCTTGCTTGATCAATGAGGCAACTGCCTCCATTGTTTCTGAAATGGGTGTTGTTGCATCGGCCCAGTGAATCTGTAACAGGTCAATATAATCTGTACCTAATCGTTTCAAACTGTCTTCACATTCTTGTATTACTTTTTGTTTAGCGGCGTACTTGTACATCTTTACAGGCTTGCCATCATTATCTTTTGTATCAAAGTAAAATTCTCCTTGTTCAGTCTGCCAGTTCATTCCGTACTTGGTAAGGATCTGATATTTATCGCGGGCAATACCTTTCATGGCTTTGCCAACCAATTCTTCACTTCGTCCGAAACCATAAACAGGTGCTGTGTCAATAGTTGTGATTCCTAAATCAAGCGACACCTGTAAGGCGCGCAATGCATCACCTTCTTCAGCACCACCCCACATCCATCCACCAATGGCCCAGGCACCAAAAGCAATGGGCGTTACTTTAACTGCAGAATTTCCAAGTTTTCGTAATTGCATAATTGTATT
>DATJHZ010000463.1:0-9592 GCA_035493595.1 Cyclobacteriaceae bacterium
TATTTCTCAATTAATTTATAATGACTGTGGATTACTATTCTTTTATACAATGAAGGAGGCAACTGTTTAAGTGTGTTTTCAAAATCATTTTTTTCTTGATCAGGTTTACGCAGATGTAATGACTCCAATCCAACATGGAAGAGCTCCTGAATATGCTTAGTATCCTCTGGTTTGTTTTCAGGCGCAGTTACAACGATTAGTTTCATACTGATTATACAAGAGTGTAAATCCCTTATTTTTTATAAGTATACAGATGATCCGGCTTCTTTAAATTCTTCAGCCTTTTCCTTCATTCCTTTTTGCAATGCTTCCGTATCTTCAATTCCCAGATTCTCAGCGTAGTCTCTTACATCTTGTGTAATTTTCATCGAGCAGAAATGAGGTCCACACATCGAACAGAAGTGTGCTATCTTGGCACCATCAGCTGGTAACGTTTCATCATGAAATTCTCGAGCCGTTACGGGATCAAGAGAAAGATTGAATTGATCTTGCCATCTGAATTCAAACCTTGCTTTGCTTAAAGCATTATCTCTGATCTGAGCACCTGGATGTCCCTTGGCAAGATCGGCTGCATGTGCAGCAATCTTGTAGGTGATCACACCATCCTTCACATCTTTTTTATTTGGAAGTCCTAAGTGTTCTTTAGGTGTTACATAACATAACATAGCGCAACCAAACCAACCAATCATAGCAGCGCCAATACCTGAAGTGATATGATCATAACCTGGAGCAATGTCGGTAGTCAACGGGCCAAGCGTATAGAAGGGAGCTTCATGGCATTCCTTTAGTTGCTTGTCCATGTTTTCTTTGATGAGATGCATCGGTACATGACCTGGACCTTCAATCATCACCTGAACATCATGTTTCCATGCAATTTTTGTAAGCTCGCCCAAGGTTTCTAACTCAGCAAACTGAGCGGCATCATTGGCATCTGCAATACTTCCTGGTCGCAAGCCATCGCCTAATGAAAATGAAACATCGTAGGCTTTCATGATCTCACATATTTCTTCAAAGTGAGTATAGAGAAAACTTTCCTGGTGATGAGCCAGGCACCATTTCGCCATGATAGATCCGCCTCTTGATACAATGCCTGTAACACGTTTTGCAGTAAGCGGAATGTAACGTAGAAGTACGCCGGCGTGTATCGTGAAATAATCAACACCCTGCTCGGCTTGTTCAATGAGCGTATCTTTAAATATTTCCCAGGTAAGATCTTCGGCTTTGCCATTTACTTTTTCCAATGCCTGATAAATAGGTACAGTACCAATAGGCACTGGTGAGTTACGAATGATCCACTCACGTGTTTCATGAATGTTTTTACCCGTAGATAAATCCATGATAGTGTCGGCTCCCCAGCGACAGGCCCATACTGCTTTCTCAACTTCTTCTTCAATACTTGAGGTAACAGCAGAGTTGCCAATGTTCGCGTTAATTTTAACCAGGAAATTTCTTCCGATGATCATGGGCTCACTTTCAGGATGATTGATGTTTGCAGGAATGATGGCTCTCCCTGCTGCTATTTCATCTCTGACAAACTCGGGCGTGATAAATTGTTTTGGAGTATTAGCACCAAAGCTATGGCCAGCATGCTGATGGCCTAAATTTTTAAGTTGATCAATTCCCTGATT
Organism: Cyclobacteriaceae bacterium; assembly: GCA_035493595.1. Lineage (GTDB taxonomy): Bacteria > Bacteroidota > Bacteroidia > Cytophagales > Cyclobacteriaceae > DATCRE01. The sequence goes on from DATJHZ010000463.1 coordinate 1,629, forward strand.
TTCACGAATAGCAATGTACTCCATCTCAGGAGTGATGATTCCTTTTCGCGCATAATGCAATTGGGTAACATTTGCATTGGGTTTAGCGCGCCATGGTTTTTGTGTGTGCTCAAAACGAAGTGAGTCCAGTGTTTTGTTTTGCAGTCGCTCACGTCCATAATGTGATGAAATTTCTGGCAGCGCTTCAACATCAGCTCTTTCCTGTATCCATTTTTCGCGAATGCAGGTAAGGCCTTTACGAACATCAATCACTGTATTGGTATCCGTATAAGGTCCACTTGAATCATAAACAATGACATCATCATTCTTTTGAGCGGGCTTTCCATTCATCTGCGTATCTGACACTTTAATTTTTCGCATAGCCACTTTGATGTCATGCAACTGACCTGGCAGATATATTTTAGTTGAAGCGGGGAACGGCTCTTTGCTTATCGTCTGTTCTGTAGGTGATTTTTCCTGCTGTTTCATAGATAGTATCGTAGTTATTGATTTGTAAAATATTTTTTTATCCGCCCTGGGTAGCGCGTATAATTGTTATGTTATCATTTTCTTTAATGAGATGATCTTCCCATGATGATTTGGGAATGACTTTGTTGTTAATAGCCACAGCTATGCCTTTGGCATGATTAAATTGTAAACGTTGAAGAACTGAATTGATATTTTCAGTTGAAGAAAGCTCAAGCGGTTTGTTGTTAACCGAAATAATCATAGGCGGAGTTCGTTTAATGGATTTGTTATCCAGAAAACTTCACAGGCACTAAATAATTACGGGCTGAGAATGAATAAATGCAATACTACTCTTTCACTTTTTCCTACGCAGACATTACTCTGATCAGGTTACTAGGGTGTAATCTCAGCCTGTAAATTTAAGGCACCCCTAAAGTTTCTGTCGTAAATGTAATTGAATTTTTTAATTAGAAAATTAAACAGTGGAGTTTGAGCTACAGAAATTGTGTAATGAATTCCCCAAACATACGTCATGTGGCTTTTTCACCCTTAAAAGAACACATCCAATTAGACTGCCGAAATAGTTGACTTGTCTTTCATTTTGACGGGCTATTTTCACTTTAAGCATGGAAGGTAGCATCTCAACGTGTGTTGGCTCGTGCTTTGGAAGAGATCAAGAAAAATTAAAACTTATGAAGACGAAAATTATCCTTGGACTAGCACTTCTATCTACAGTGTTACTCACTAATTGCGGAAATCAAGCAAGAGAAAAACAACTACAGGCACATGCAGATTCCCTGGCTACAGAATTGAAATCGAACCAGGAAGCTATGGCTACCCTTCAGGAAGTAGGCGTTATACTTGACTCAATTGATCAGAACAGAGCTACACTTCGCGTTAATATGGTTGAAGGTACAACCAGGCTAAGTTATGCAAGCCGTTTGAAAAACATTAACCAATATGTAAAGCAGGCTGAAAACAAAATAGCAACGCTAGAGGAGTCATTAAAGAAATCAGGCTCATCTAAAGCTGGTTATCTTGGTACAATCCATCGCCTGAAGACAGAGCTTGAAGATGCCAATAAGCAATTAGCTGTTCTTCAAGAAGAAGGCATGAAGCTTAGAAATGAAAAAGGTGTGTTAGTGGCTCAGGTTTCTCAGAAAGATTCTTTAATTACTGAACGCGAACAGTTCATTAAGGTTAAAGAAAATGAATTGGTTGCTAAAGAAGAGGAAGCTAGAAAAATGAGTGAACAAACTCAGATTGACAAGGCTAACCTTTACTATGCACAGGCCAGTGCTTTAGAGACAGCAGCAAATCGCACCAAGCTTGCACCACGTAAAAAGAAAGAGACACGTAGAGAAGCTATTGAACTTTATAAAATAGCGCTTTCTCTAGGTAAAACAGAAGCTCAGGAACGAATTAATGAACTTGAAAAAGAAGTTAGTTAGTTTTAGGAATACAGATCATAAACAATCTGCTAACAACGACACCATCAGTTAAAATCTGGTGGTGTTTTTTTATGCGCGTTGTTTGTGAATAGTTATATAACTTCAACGGCAGTTCAGTAATACTTCCCTTAAAAATATTTTATCAGGATGAGAACGGTCAACGCATAAAGGTTGACTCCATATAAAAAGAAAAAGCGGAGCAAAGCCCCGCTTTTATTGTCAGGTAGAAAAGACCCTCTCTCTAAAAACTACCTAACGATGCAAAACTAATATTTAAAATATTTAATCAAATAGGCTGAGCGAAAGATTAAGGTTTTTTTAAGCGGACAATGAAAAGAGGTTTCGCTTGAGCCAATATTCCCCAGGATGTGGTAAAAAATTAGAACTTTGGATATAGGGCCTATTATACTGGCTAAAACCTTGAGTAACTCTAAAATGGAAACCTATTCATTTGAGGGATCTTATTTTTTTTGGATATTACCTGACGCAATTTCATTAGGTACAATAAAACTAACTACATCATACTTGAAAAAAATAAACGATTTCTTTAGATCCATAAAAGAAGAGAAAGACAATCTGGAAACTCGCAGGACTCCTTCTAAACTGGGCATTTCTATATTTGATTCCATTAATTACGTTTCGATGGATGAGTGGAATAAAGTTGTACCAGAAGATAAAGGATTGATGCGTCATCCATACTTAATGGCAATTGAGAACTCTTCGAATGAGAATGAACAAAGTAGGTATGTATTAATGTATAAAAATAAGATACCTGTTGGGGCTGCCATTTTTAATATAGTATTATTTACCGGCGAAGATTACCGCTCTCTAAAGGGTGAGAAAAATAAATTAGAAAAGTTAAAAAACACAATCAAGGATAAGGCTAAGCTTCGTGTGTTAGTTTGCGGACATACGCATATAAGCGGTGATCATGGTTTTATTTATTCTCCTGATATCTCTTACAAAGAAGCTTATCATGCATTAGCAGATGCTTGCTATCAAATCAGACGTTCGGAGAAATTGAGAGGCGCTATCAATCTTCAATTAATAAAAGATTTTTACGAAGAAGAGTTTAAAAACTCTGAACACCTCATGGTTTTTAAATACCGTCAATTTAAGGTCGATCCAAACATGATTTTAAAAATAAGACCTGAGTGGAATTCCTTTGATGATTATCTTAACGCAATGAATACTAAGTACAGGAAGAAGGCATTAAGTGTAATTAAACAAGGGGCGGTACTTGAAAGGCGGAGTTTATCAGTAGAGGAAATAAAATCAAACTTTGATAAAATTCAGACGCTTTATCTCAATGTTGCTAATAAGGCTAAGGTGCGTATCAATCATTTTGATACATCGTATTTATTACAATTAAAACTTAATTTAAAAGAAGAATTTGAATTAATAGCCTATTACCTTAATGGAGATATCGTGGGCTTCAGTACTATGATTTTTTGGGGCAATAACTGTGAAGCACATGCAATTGGAATTAATTATGATTTTAATAACGAATGCGCCATCTATCAGAATATTCTGTATGATGATGTAAAAAATGCAATCGAAAAGAAAAAGGGCAAGCTAATTCTGGGAAGAACTGCAATGGAAATGAAAAGTAATATTGGCGCTGAGCCTTTTGAAATGTGCTGTTACATTCGTCATTCAGGCCCCCTTCTTAATAGAGCATTTAAGCCCATTTTTAATTATATAAAGCAAACTGAATGGACGCAAAGAAATCCCTTTAAAGAAAAGAGTGCCACTGCTGACGCTGGAGCCTTGAACTAGGTTATCAGAAATTTACCCTATTAACTCAGCCCCGAATATTAGTAACTATCAATAAAAAGCTCACAGATTCTAAATCTGTGAGCTTTTTAAGTCGAGGTGAGATGATTCGAACATCCGACCCCCACGTCCCTAACGTGGTGCGCTAACCGGGCTGCGCTACACCTCGAAAATCCTGCAATTCAATGCCACAATAGGCATTTCTATTGGAGGGCTGCAATATTACTAAATAGATTCTTTCTGACAAAAACTTTAGAAAACGGGGCTTTCCATGTCGTAATTCAGGCAATATGAATTAGGAGTAGTCGTTTAAAGATTGGCTTAGAGGGCAAAAATGATTATGATTTCTATTTCCTATTCATTTTTTTCTATTTTTGCCAACTAAATTCCGGGTTAGTGCATCTAAGCTTTAAATTAATAACTACTGATACGTATTAAATGATTAGGAGGGGCTGTCTTTATTTTCTATTTATTATCGCCGCAATCATTTCGATTCGTTGCAAAGAGACCCCGGGAACATTGAATCTTCCTGGTGGTTTAGATGGTAATTATACATTGGCATTTATTGATACAACTGCAATACGTACTTCAACGGTTTTAGTTGATTCATTACCAACCTCAGGTAAAGGCGTTGCTTTACTGGGCAAGTATAGAGACGATAAACTGGGGCTCATTGAAGCTAATCCTTATCTACAGTTTTCTCTTGCTACTGATATACCTCCGGATAATGCTGTATATGATTCAATCGGACTCATAATGCATTGTTCAGGTTACACCTACGGTGATGGAAGCGGTGATGCATACTTTTCCGAAACCATAGAGGCAAGAAGAGTAACGGAATATATGGAATATCGCAGTCTGCCAGCGTTTTGGAAGAGTGTTGGACAATACTCCTACTTCAACCTGGTTACTGATGGATTTGGAACGGAGCTTGGTCAAATACCGAACATTAAGGCATTTGGTTTTGATGAGAGTGAAGTTTTAGGATCAGCTACAGTGAATCTCAAATCAGCAACATTGTCAACAGATACTATTTATATCCGCTTAAGTGATGACTTGGGAAAAGATTTTTTCCAAAAAATGAGAGAAAAACCTCGTGACTTTCGCTTAAACCCAGATCCAACTGGAATTCCTCAAGACCTCGCATATGCAAAGTATTTTAAAGGAATCAGACTTCATGCGTTAAACGAATCCAGCATAATAGGTATTACTTTGAGTAGCACTACTCTTATGATAAGAATTTATTATAGCCAGATTGTGAATGGGGAAACAAAACATTTTCACTACGATTTTAAATTTAACCCATCGAGACCTAATTACACTAATATTATTGCAGATCGTTCGGGTACCTCAGTTGCAGCGTTGACACCTCAAAATAATGAAATTTCATCTAAACTCACGAACAACGAAACGTACATGCAATCGGGCACTGGCCTTGTAACTAAAATAACATTGCCGCATTTAGATGCCATTGGTAATGTGCCAGGATTTACTCAAATAAGTAGTGCTGTGTTAATACTTGAGCCTGTGAAAAATTCATATACTAATACTCAATACTTGCCTAACCAGTTAACGCTTAACTATACAGATAAAAATAATCACGTTGTGGCTCCACTATCCGTGGCTTCATTATCGAGTACTCTGCAATACTCCTTTTTAATAACATCACTTGTACAAGGCATTGCAGTTTCTGGCGGTCTTCCAAAGGAACTTTCATTTATTGTATCAACTTCGAGTAACGCATCAACGAATAATAATTTCTTTACAACAACAACTCGTCTTTGCGTTGGTAGTGGGTTATCAAACTATCGCGCCAGGGTTGAAATTTATTACCTGAAAGAAAAAATGTAATCCTTAAATTATTGATATAACAGCTAACTTAAATACAGAAAAATGCATCTCGTCCTAACAACTTTAAAGAAAATAAGAATTTGGATATTACCATTTCTTTTACTTTCCGTATTGATAAACCTGTCTTCTTGTAACTCTGGAAGTTCAACAACAACCATTACTGGAGAGTGGTATCAGCAACCTTCGGTTGATGCTGGAGCCCGCGTTGGTGCCGTATTATTCAATATTGATGGCAAGGTTTATATAAGCTGTGGATATAACGGTAATAGCTCAGTTGATGCTAATAAGAAATTTCTTAATGACCTTTATTTTTACAATCCTGATGATCAGGGATGGGAGCCGAAAGCCGATTTTCCAGGTGTAGCAAGACAAGGAGCAGTTGCTTTTGTGTCAGATGGTAAAGCTTACGTAGGACTTGGTTTTGATGGTACTAATTATCTAGATGATTTCTATTCATATGATCCTGTTACTGATACTTGGACTCAAGTGCAAAGCTTCAAAGGGAAGCCGCGTCGTGGCGCATTTGCCTTTACTATAGATGATAAAGGGTATGTAGGAAACGGTAATGACGATGATGGTGCATTTAAAGATTTTTATCAATACGATGTTGCCAATAACGAATGGATTACCAAGCCTCCAATTCCATTAATCGAAAGAACTTATCCATTCTCATTTGTAATTGATGGCAAGGGTTACGTTGGCGGTGGTGTTAGCAACGGCTCACTTGTAGAAGATATGTATGAATTTGATCCATTGTCTGGAACTAACGGAGCTTGGATCAAGAAAAACGACTTAAAGGATGATAACATTGATAACGATCCAAACGACAAGGGATATACTATAGCTCGTGATCAGGCTTCTACTTTTGTTTTAAATGGAAAAGCTTATGTAGTATGTGGCAGACGTAATTCTGATACTTGGGAATATAATTCGAGCCTAGACACATGGCAGAAAATGAATGCATTTGAAGGCTCATATCGTTATGGCGCTGTAGCTTATACATTTGATGGCAAAATCGGTTACGTAGGTACCGGATATTCAGGATCATCACTATACTATAATGATCTGTGGGACTATGATCCTACACAAGCTGATAACTAAGATATTTTATAACAGCATTAAAAATGACTATCCTGATGGGTAGTCATTTTTGTTTTATAGCAATGGCTCCAGAATTGTATAAACTGTATTGGCAACAATTTTATGCCCTTCAACATTTGGGTGGATTCCGTCAGCCTGATTAAGTTTTTCATCTCCGGCAACATTCTGCAACAAGAAGGGTATGAGTGTCACTTTGTTTTTCTTAGCCAGATCAGGAAAAATTACCTTGAACTTATCGGTGTAAGCCTTGCCCATATTCGGAGGCACCATCATACCAGCGATTACAATCTTGACTTTGGGATATTTTGCCTTGACCTTATCTACAATGGCCTGAAGATTTTTTGTGGTTTGTTCCAGCGGTAGCCCCCTAAGCCCATCATTAGCCCCAAGCTCTAATATGAAGATGTCGATGGGCTGCTTCAACAGCCAGTCAACACGTGATAACCCACCTGCCGAAGTTTCGCCGCTTAACCCGGCATTGATGACTTTACAGGATTTTCCCGCCTTATTTAATTTTTGCTCGACAAGAAATGGGAATGCATCGTTGGTAGATGATAGTCCATAACCCGCCGTTAAGCTGTCACCAAAAAATAGAATTACTTTAGGTGCCGGAGGTTGATAGAGGAACAACATTGAAATAAAAAGCAGGCATTTTGCGACCATCATGATAAATGAGTTTTTCTTTTCCGAAATACAGAACAATTTTAACATTTATACGCTTTACATCTCATAATTGATTTATAAATCATGGCAGCTACCGTACTTCAGGCCGAAAATCTTACTAAAATCTATCGATCAGCAGAATCCGAACTCATGGTGCTGGATCATGTCTCCTTCTCGGTGAGCGAAGGCAATTCAATTGCTATTGTAGGGCCATCAGGTAGTGGTAAAACGACATTATTGGGACTTTGTGCCGGACTGGATACACCTTCATCGGGAGATCTTACACTAATGAATTTCAAGCTTAATGCTATGAAAGAAGATGAACGCGCCTTTCTGAGGAATCAATTTGTTGGATTTGTATTTCAGAATTTTCAATTGCTATCGACACTCACTGCACTAGAGAATGTAATGGTGCCACTGGAACTTCGTGGTGAACGTAATGTAGCGCCAAAAGCAAAAGAACTTCTTCATCGGGTAGGGTTGGGGAGTAGATTAAATCATTACCCATCACAACTCTCAGGCGGTGAACAGCAACGAGTAGCGATAGCAAGAGCTTTCATAACAGATCCTCAGATTCTTTTTGCTGATGAACCTACCGGTAATCTTGATGATGAAAACGCACAACACGTTACTGAACTTCTTTTTGGAATGAATAAGGAGAAGGGCACTACACTT
>DATJHZ010000464.1:0-12136 GCA_035493595.1 Cyclobacteriaceae bacterium
TTGTTGCCACGCATCAGGAATGGCAGGCAAAAGATGAAGTTCTCCAAGCTGACTCTGGATTAACATTTCAGTCATACCCGATGCACCACCAAAATTTCCATCAATCTGAAATGGAGGATGTGCATCAAACAAATTAGGATAAGTACCTCCAGCGTTGGAGTAGTTAGTTCCTTCCATGCCTGTGATCGTTAATTGTTCTCTGATGAGCTTATGTGCATGATTGCCATCAAGCAGTCGGGCCCATACATTTATTTTCCAGCCCTTAGACCAACCCGTTCCTCCATCACCACGAAATTCCAGCGTCTTGCTTGCAGCCTTTGCGAATGCTGGTGTAGTTCGTGGAGAGATTTCATTGCCAGGAAATAATCCGAAGAGATGAGAGATATGTCTGTGAGTAACCTCAGCATCATCCCAATCTTCTGACCATTCCTGAAGATTGCCCTTCTTTCCAATTTGAAGTGGAAGAAGTTTAGCGCGCTTATCAATCAATACTTTTCTGAATTCCTCATCAACACCTAATTTCTCTGATGCCTGTATGAGATTGGAAAACAAGTCACGCATGATAGACATATCCATCGTTGATGCAATGGCTACCGTTCCCTGGAAACCTTTATCTGTAACAAAATAATTTTCGGGCGACGTTGAAGGGGCTGTAACAAGCTTTCCATTTTTACCTTCCACCAACCAATCAAAACAAAAAGCAGCAGCGTCTTTCATCAGAGGATATGCTGTATTTTTTAAATAGTCAACATCACCGGTAAATTGATAGTGCTCCCAAAGATGCTGGCTGAGCCATGCACCACCCATTGGCCAGTTGGCCCACGATGGGCTACCGCTGACGGGGTTGGTTGTTGCCCATATATCGGTATTATGATGAACTGTCCAGCCGGAAGCGTTGTAAAAGTTTTTCGTTGTTTCCTTTCCCGTCACTGCCAGGTGTCCAACAAGATCTAGAAGCGGTGTGTGTAACTCCGACAGGTTACAGGTTTCCACCATCCAGTAATTCATCTCGGTGTTTATGTTCGTCGTATAATTAGAACTCCATGGCGGTCTTACATGATTATTCCATATACCCTGAAGGTTAGCTGCCGTTCCTCCGGGGCGGGAGGAAGAGATCAACAGGTAACGACCAAATTGAAAGTATAAGGCTTCAAGTCCGGAATCAGTCTCGCCTTTTGTATAACGAATCAATCGTTCATCGGTTGGCAGATCAATTTTTGGATTGCCGTTGAGAGAAAGTGTTACCCGATTAAAATAATGATGATAATCCTCAAGATGATTTTTCTTTAATTGTTCAAAGGTTAATACACTGGCTGATGCAAGATATTGCTCCGCTATTTTACTTTCATCTTTACCTTCACTGAATGGACATTTATCAAAGCCATTAAAACTTGTTGCTGCTGAGAGAAATAATATCACTTCGGTGGCATCGCTGATCTGCAATCCGTTTTCAGTGGCACTTACTTTACCATCAATATTTTTTGCCCTCACTCGCAATTCAAATCGCATGCCTTTGCAACCTGATAGATCATTATAAACTACGGGTTGAGCCCACGTCTGCAAATAGCTTGGGTCTGTATGCGATGGCGCCAGACCTTTCATGGCCACTTCACTATTGCTAATGCTTTTGTTCTTAAAATATAAGGGACTTGATGGTTCTATTGTAAAATTCAACGCTCCCTTTTGGCTGGCTGTTAAACGGATAACAATAACCTGTTGTGGTGCCGAAGCAAATTGTTCTCGTGTATATTCCACGCCTCCGACTTTGAAACGAGTGGTGGCAATAGCCGATGAAATATCAAGGTCACGATAATAGTCTGTAGGTTCGCCATTCACTGTGAAGTTCAGCTTAAGATCTCCCAGTGGTTCGTATGATTCCGTAAAAAGACCTTGCACTTTCTTTGTCAGATCTTCTGCTTGTTTATAATCCCCATTGAATAATGCTTTCCGTATTTCAGGAATGTATTGTAGAGCAAGAGGATTTGGATTAGTATTTACCGGGCCACCTGACCACAATGTTGCTTCATTTAATTGAATGAGTTCTTCCTTTGCATTACCGAATATCATCGCTCCCAGCCTTCCATTACCAATAGGCAATGCCGCATTCCAGTTGCTTGCTGGTTGTTTATACCAGAGTTTTAAATCGGATTGTGCGTAAAGTGTTGTTGTAAAACAGAGAATTAAAATAAGAAACGAATTCTTACAGAGACTTTTGAAAACTTGCATGCCTGGTCTGGTTTTGAATTGAGCAAATTAGTGTATTAAAAACATTAATTGCAATCGATCAATTAACCATCAATTAAGCTTAATTAACAAAACTGCACTGGCTATTACCTTGATGACGAGACTCAGACAATTCAAACTAAAAAGGAGCCAGAAGCTCCTTTCTTACTTTAAATCAACAATAGACAAAAAATAGATTGAATAGATTTAAACTATCAAGCCATGTTTTACTTCACTGAAATCATATTCGCAATCTTCTCACCAATTTTACCTTCGCCCTGGTAGTCCAATCCTAAAACAGCGGCCATAGTTTTAGCAATTTGGTTTTGGTAGTACTGGCTTTCGGTTTTTATCTCGCCGGTAGCTGGAGTATCCGGACCGATAACAGCAAACCAGATCTGATCTGCGCCTGTAATTTTTCCACCGTGATGTTTCCATTCTTCAGCGTTACCGCCACGGCCATGATCGCAGGTAATGATTAGTGTTGTTTTGTTTTTGTATTGTGAATCACTCTGGAAGTAATTCCATAATTCAGCAATGAAGCTATCAGTATGATGTGCCGTGTTCAGGTATGCAGCGTATTCACCGGCATGTGCAAAATCATCAGTCTCATCAAAAGCAAAATACATAACTCTCGGTTTACTTCTTTTGATATACTCCATACCATAGTAAAAAGTAAAAGCATCAAGACGAACGTCACCAAGCGGATTTGGTAATGTATTCATCAACTGGTTCATCATCTTTTCACGATCATTTGTTTTATCACCTTTGGCTTCTACCAAGCCTGCACTTACTACAACACCATTGCGCTTATCATTGATGATGTACGGAAAAACATCCCATGAAGTATAAGCAGCTACTTTTCCTTTAAACGCAGCATGGCTGTTGATAAACTCAAGAACATTTACATTAGGATTATAGAATTTATCATTGCTATGAACCCGTTCGTTGTCAGCTTTGCCTGTGAGCAATTCATTATAACCGGGATAAGAGAACCATTGGTTGTTCGTTACATTTACATTACTTCCCAAAGCACGATTGCCATAGAGTTGACCTTTAGTTGCTATCGTATTCCAGAAAAAAGGAAGTAAAGCTTTTCTTCTTTCCTGAAGATCGTCTCTCCAGAATTTTTCTTTCAGCTTCTCATCTTTTAAATGTTGTTGCTGTTTTATAAAAGAAGAATCAGCACCGTTAAAAACTTCCTGCCAGCGAAAGCCATCCAGTGTGATAAGTACTACATTTTCAGATTTCTGTTTTTGCTGAGCTTCAGCATTAAATGCTAATGCCAGACAAATAAGGATTAATATCTTTTTCATGTATAGTGTGGTTGGTTAATTAAACTGTATAGAAAGCATGTTGATAGTTTATGCTTCCGTCTTTATAAAGGTCTATCATAGTATAAACCGGCGAGAATTCATCCAATGAAATAGGATTACCCCACCAGTTACCCGAGACAGCACCATTACACATATACTTTACGCCGAGATACTCAATAGCATCAATGTAATGAACATGACCACTCAGGCAAAGCTTTACATTTTTATGCTGGAAGAAAAGATCTTTGATGCGCTGATGATCATTATGCATATCACCAGAAGGAAATTTAACTTCACTGATGTTTGCGCGCTTTGTAGAGTATAGCAGCGCGCCCATGGAAAGTATTGGCACATGATTGTAAACGCATATTGGCGATGAAGCCGGGATTTCCTCTAATTTTTTCTTCAACCAGTTGAATTGCTCATCATCTAACTGGTAACCTTCATCACCGTTAATGCTGTCAAGCGCAATGAAGTTCCAGCCATTCTTTTCAAAAGCATAGTAACGATGAGGCATGGAGAGCATTTCAATGGCCCATTGCTTGCCGTAGCGTTTATCTTCTTTGTACAACGCGTCAGTCTTGGCATCAGGACCTGTCCATACATCGTGATTGCCTAGCGCACTTACCATTGGTATTTTATTCTCAGCCTGTATGATTTGATTCCAGACATTCCAACGCTTCTGTACAGTTTCTTTGGTTTGCTTATTTTCATCCATCGTTGTATCACCGGTATTGATGATAAGATCTGGTTTATCTTTCGATGAATTGATCTCCCGAAGCACACGGGCAAATGAATCTTTCGCATAGGCTTTATCAAGAATATGCACATCAGTAATATGAGCAATGCGCATTACTCTTTCCGACGGTGAAAGAGGTTTGCTTTGCGCCTTTAATGCAGAAGGTAATAACGATGTTGCAACGCTGGCGATTGTGGCATGTTTAATAAAATCTCTTCGTGATGACATAATGAGTTTGCTTTGGTTAAAAAAAACAATCCGGTGTTACCCGGATTGTTATGTGAACTATTGGCAAAAAATTATTGAATGATCCAGAGTGTTCCGTTCAAGTCATCAACACCGCTAAACTGACTTTGAACTGCGGCGCTATAATTTGTTTGATTGGCATCAGCTTCAGCGCGAGGATATTGCCAACGCTTGGCTATCTTGTTTCCATTGCCATTACCAGCACCGGAAGAGAATGTAGGAACACCTGTTCTGCGCTGGGTAAAGAATGCTTCCCAGTTTGAGTTCTGCCAGAAGGCAATGTATTTCTGTTGCAGAATTTGAGTAAGACCTGCTGCACCATCCTGGTATTGAACTTTAGGTTGTGCTAAATAAGCAGAAATAGAAATGCCAGTTATGTTGCCATACGTTTTCGTTCCATTCAAATTTCCAACGGTTATAGAACTGTTTTCTGTTATACCCAGAAAATTCATGGACGCCGTGATGCCATTGTTATACCATTCTTCAGCATCGGCAGTAGCCCAACCACGATTAATTCCTTCGGCTATATTGAAACATAACTCTGGATAACCAATGATAATAGCGGGCTCAGCTTTAGAACCACCAAAGTCAAATGAATAACGAAGTGCATTGATATAAGAGTATTGACCTCCTTGTGCATTTGTACCTAAATCACTCATGCTTAAACCTGCCGGAGCACCAACGTACGCTGTGTAATCAGAAATATTTTTACCTGCAGAACCTACAGCAACATCTTTACCATCAACTTTCGGTTTACGTGCAATGTCAGCAAGTCCACCTGATACTGTATATGTTATAGTGCTATCTGTCGGAACTGATAAAATAGTTGCCGTTGTATTATAACCGGCAACCTCCGCTCCTGAAATTATAATAACCTCACCTGCAACAAATGGATGCGCTGGTTTGGTAGTAAGCGTAGCCGTTGTTGTACCACCCGAAATAATTTTAACAATTTTATTTTCAACTTGTTTAGGTGCAGGTGTTGCGGCGATAAATGTACGCGGATCATTAAGGTTAGTAGTAACATCCAGAAAGGCTGATCCTACATTTTCACGTGTACCATCACGACCTAAGCTTGTCGGGTTTTTTGGATATGGATTATATGATGCATTAAAAATATATTCCAAATTATCATCTAAACTGGACATCACAGGATATTTTGCCGGATCACTCAGAATCGCTGCAAATTTTTGCTTGATGTTCAAATCTGCATCATTTTCTTTTTTGCTCAAGCTTATAAGCACACGCAGCGTAAATGAGTTAACAACCTTTTGCCATTTCGGTAAACTATTTCCAAGATAAATATCACCTGATAATGTTGCGTCGTTGTTAGCAATCAATTTTGCAATATCTGCATTAGCATCATCTAACCATTTCAAAATCTGAATATATACTTCCTTCTGAGTATCATATTTAGGAGTTGTGTTCGCTATACCAAGTAGTGACTCTGATAAAGGAAGATCACCCAACTTCTGCGACATCAGATTGAAATAATAAGCGCGTGCAAATTGTCCGATGGCACTGTATGGATTCAATTCAGGCTTGCCGGCATTTTTTGCTTCAATATCCATCTGCACAACATCCTGAAGCACGGTAGTGTATTCAAAGTTATTTGTTGTCTTGATGAATGGTGCCTGATCATAATTATTCGTTCCATAATAATCATAAGTACTCACGTAGAATTGTGCTGCACTCTGAGAGCCTTGCTTGCCACTCCATGCATTTTGATCGTTCATGTGTTCAAGCACTCCGGTTAAAATTAATGAAGGCGGAACACTGGTTGGCAGATTGGGATTTTTAACCAACTGATTATAATCCTCGCAGCTGTCTAGCAGTATAAGTGAAAGAACTGCAAAAAATATTTTTATATATGATTTCATAGTGAAAATGCTTTTAGAAAGTTAAGTTGATATTAACACCATATCTTCTTAGGGTTGGCGATCTCAAATCCTGAGCAGATGTATATGTTCCGATAAACGAATCCCAGTCGATATCTTTGCGCTTTGAAAAATATAAAAGGTTGCGACCAACAAGTGAAATGCTGGCGGCGCGGAAACCTATACCTTTCAACAAACCTGCAGGAAGATTATAGGTGAGCGTTACTTGTCTCAACTTGGTAAATGTTCTGCTGATCAAGACACGTTCATCAAATTTAGTTTCAGATCCAATGTAATCCTGAAGTGTGTATGGCGTAGTGTTGTTTACCAATTTCAAGTCACTCATGTTTGTAATTTGACCTGTTACCGGATCAACTGTTGGCGTTGGAGAATCTGATGTAAGAGCAACTCCCTGTCCTGTATAAGTTGCAGCTGGTGCCTGATTATGATCGTTATTTGGATTGGCGTTGAATTCAGCTAAACGAGCTTTGCCATAAGCACCTTGAACAGTTGAGATCTCACGTCCACCTTGTAAAAGTTTCTTATAAACATAATCCTGGCCAACACCACCTGTACGTCCATCAAATTGAAAATTAAGAGAGAAGTTCTTATAGCTAACGGTGTTCACAACTGACCACACCCAGTCTGGATTACTATTACCTAACTTTTGCGCTACAAGGTTATCATGGTATACATCGCCATTACTTTTATGGATTATATTTCCTTCGCTATCTCTATAAAACTTATAACCATAGAGACCATCCACACGATCACCAACATGATACGTAATTCTGCTATCCGCTCCGATATATGCGCCGTTAACTGATGATTTGCCATCATAAAATTCTTTATAGCGCTCTACGTAGGTTGAGAAGTTTGCCAGGATGTTCCATGTTAATCCGCTTGCACTTCTGATAGGCGTTCCACTAAGTGTAATTTCCCAACCTTTCTTTTCAGTCTTAACACCGTTGATCGTTCCGCCATGAAATCCTGAAGCATCAGACCATTGTTGTGTAACAATCATTGGACCTCTGATGGCGTCAAAATGTGTTACATCAACACCAAATCTGTTATTTAAGAATTTCAACGTCGCGCCAAATTCCGTTGTGGCATTAGAGTTCATTTTAAGATTTGGGTTAGCCGCAACAGTTGTGTAATTAGCTTGTGGCTGATTATTATACAATCTTGAAATGCTGTAGGTATTCGAGTTGTAGATCGGCCCATCATAAGCAGATGTATAAACATCACCATAAGAAAGTGGATTTCCAGTGCTGCTTGATAAAGGAGTTCCGTTGTTAGCAGAATTAATAGCAGACCAGGCTGGGCCGATGCTCGACTGGGTATTTGTATTTCTAACATTCGCATAAGACCCTCTGATCTTAAATAAAGAAATTACTTCCGGAAGTTTTACATAATCACTGATAACAGAGCTCAACGAAACCGAAGGGTAGAATCCAGTGTTGTGTCCATTACTTAAATTCGAAGCCTTATCTACACGACCCGTTGTTGATAATGTTGCATAATGCTTGTATGAAAAATCAAATGAATAATAACCACTACCTACCTGCATAGGTGCTGTGTAGTTGTATGCCTTAACAGGATTTTTTGAATTACCGAAGTTATATACATCCGGAACGTTCAGGTAATCTGTAGTGATGTAGCTTGAGTTATAATAATACGTTCTCAAATTGCTACCGATCAAACCTGAAATATTAATATCTGGTGTGATGTTCTTGTTAATGTTCACCATCACATCTGTATTGTTTTCAAAAAGATTTCGATGATCTTCACGATAGTCACCTAGCTTCTGATCACGTCCATAAGCTGAAGCAGAGAAAGGCATTTTTTCTGTGCGGAGAACATCCCAGCTTGTAAACTGTGAACGTACAGCAGTATTGATCCAGTCATTGATTTTATACTTCACCGTTAGATAACCATACAAATCAGTTTTGTGATGACCTCTTAACCACTCATGCGCAGCAAACCATGGGTTGTTATAACGGATGTACTCAAAGTTGTATTGCTGAGTGTTGGTTTTACCAGGCTGCCAGTAATTTTTTAAACTGTTAATATCCCAGTCAGCACCAGACCATACATCTATATTATAAATGATACTGTTTGGTCCATAGTCAACATCGGGAATGTTGTCTGTATACTGACGGCTATAATTTAAATTTGATTCAAGTCTGATCTTTGGAGTAAAGTTATATCCAATTGAAAGATTAAGGTTGTTGATGTTGAGATCCGTGTTTGGCATAATACCGCGCTGATATGTATGCGAAGCAGAAGCACGTAAATCATACTTATCGCCGCTACCCGAAATCGCTACGTTGTTTGTTGACAGAATACCAGCACGAAGAAATTTCTGAAGATTATCCTTACCTCTTGGAATATAAGGTGTAGCTGTTCTTTTACCTGTTTCAGGATCAATCGGGCTATCGTATTGTGAAATCAATTGACCGTTTAAACGTGGTCCCCAAACATCATAATCATTTTGATTCCATCCACCTGCCTGGCCAAGATCATCATCACCAAAACGATATGTGTTGTACTCTCCACCGCCATATTCATTTTGAACTTTTGGAATGGTAAGAAAACCCTTGTCCATCATGGTGCTTGAGTTCACATCAATTGAGAAACCACGACGATCTTTAGTTCCTTTTTTTGTAGTGATCATGATTGCACCATTTTGTCCGCGTGATCCATAAAGAGCAGCAGCTGCAGGACCTTTCAATACGGTATAACTTTCAATATCATCAGGGCTGATGTTCCATGTATCGGTAACAACGGGTACACCATCTACTGTAATCAATAAATTAGTCTCACCACGCAATACTAATTGCGGACGACCTAACATTTCAGATGAAGTACCTACTGTTAAACCAGCAACTTTTCCCACTAATGAGTTAAGTGCATTTGGCTCTCTTGCTTTTACTAAATCAGCACCAGCAACTTTTTGTTGTGAGTAGCCGAGTTTAGCCACATCTTTTTCAACACCAAGTGCCGTTACAACAATTTCAGAAAGTTGTTTAGCATCTGTCGCTAATGTAATGTCAATTTGCGTGCGACCATTTACAGTTGCTTCCTGAATACTAAAACCAACAAATGAAAAAGAAAGAATTGCATCTGTGGATTTAACTGTGATGGAATAATTTCCCTCTGCATCTGAGATCACACCATTGGTAGTTCCTTTTTCAAGTACACTTACTCCGGGAAGTGGTGAAGAATCTTCACCCGAAATGACCTTACCAGAAACTAATGTCTGGCCATAACTAGACGCGACCGTTAAAAGCAAAACCACCAGCATGAGTAGACCCTTGTGGTGTAGCGCTCCTAAAGAATGACTCCTTAGTAAATTTTTGTTCATAGATTAATAGGTTGTTTGTTTAACATCAGTATTATAAATGCTATCACATGCAGGCACTCTAATACCGCCCCAAAGGTTGACATCTGCCTTGATGTTTCGTTTAGATAAAAATTACCTCTGCATTAAACTTTTCAAACCAAAATGAAATATGAATGAAGAGTTTTAACATTGACAAATAGGAAACTGCGATTTTCATTCACTAACCCAGAAATATCTGATAACATTAAAGTAACGCATCATGTAGCAGGTGTTCTACTGATTCGCTGCATTCAACTTTTAATTATGTTTACTCTTACTAAACATTTTATAATCATGATCGACAATGAAGTTGTAACGCGTATTGCACAAAAAATTAAATCAACGCGTCTCCAGAAAGGATTAACTATTCAACAGGTATCATCACAATCTAAAGTGAGTAAGGGCTTGTTATCTAAAATTGAAAATTCAAGAACCATTCCTTCGTTGCCAGTCTTTGTGAGTCTGATTCACTCGCTTAATATTTCGCTAAAAGAATTTTTTGAAGATATGCTGTTGCTTAATGGCAAAGACTACTGGCATATTAAAAACAATGAATACGCTGATATTAAAAAAGAAGGAAGACCCGGATTTCAGTATCACCATATACTCTCGCAAACTATACCAACCTGTACCATGGAAGCTGTTCTTCTAACATTAGAACCTGGTGCTACTATAAAGGCAACCACCAGCGATGGTTATGAATTCAAGCACATGCTGAAAGGAAAATGTGAGTATCACTTTCAGGATACTGTTATTGAGTTTGAGGAAGGCGACAGTTTATACTTCGATGCATCCAAACCACACGTACCGGTTAACAAATCGAACGACAACGTTACGATGCTTGTGATTTATTTCCTGGTAAGTTAAATGATTACAACTTGCTGACAAGTTCTTCAGCAAGACCAAAGCTTAGTGTCATGCCTGCACCGCCGAGTCCATTCACAATGGTAACACCGCGTTCAGGCTCAACCACCATATCAATATTACCCTTAACCTTAGGGTAAATGCCATGCCACCGTTCAGTGATACGAATATCATTGGTGTTGAAGAATGAACTTAAATAGTTGAGAATAATGAGATTGATATCTTCTCTGTCAAAGGGCTCAATCGTCAGATTGTATTCGTGAGAGTCTCCTATTATTAATTCGCCTGCATTATTTTGAGCAAGCAATACGTGAATACCTTTTTGCTTAAACATAAGCAGCTCGTTATCGTAACGATCGTCTACTTTTTGTAATGATTTACATTTTGAAAAGGCAGCATAGTGCCTCAGCGTGAGACCGGCGCAGAGCGATGGGCCTAGTGCAAAATGTGAATCAGCTGGAACAGCTTTCATCATCTGGAGTTTGCACTTGGTTACCGGAAGCTTATCAAAAACTTCCGGATAAAGCGTTTCAAAATCAGCACCACTGCATAGGAATACTTTATCAACGCGCCAGGTCTCACGTGAGGTCTTGACTTGCGGAACGGCAATTTCTGTTACTACACTGCCGAACCTTGTTATCAAACCATATTTTTCTTCAAGCCATAGCGGAATTCTTCGTATAGCTTCACGTGGATTTACGGTACACTCTGTTGCACTCCAGAGTCCACCTTTAAGATTATTTGTTTTTACATGAGGAGATTTATCTTCAATACCTTTCTTATCTAACAACTCAAATTGAAATCCGGCATTCTTATAAATTTCAGTGAACTCCTGCAGCACCTCAAACTCATCATCATGATATGCGAGATGAAGTGAACCATTCTGTTTTGCCCAGATGCCTGCCTGGCTCGCAATATCCAACCAATGTTCACGACTTCTCAATGCACGATCCAGACCCGCACCTGGCTCCTGACCAATCGGCCAGAGTAAACCAAAGTTTCTTACAGAGGCACCAGTAGCATATTCACCGCGTTCAAACAGCACAACACGATGTCCTTTTTTTAATGCCATGTAGGCATGTGCCAATCCAACAATACCTGCACCAATAATTGCTACATCTGCCGTACGATCCATTTGTCTGCTTTTATTCATGTTGTTTATTTAAGTTTTCTATAACGGCCTCACCTTATTCCTCTCCAAAGAGAGGAGATTATAAGACTTAAATAAACGACATTCAACCTTGATAATTAAATTTAGGGCATCTCTAAAAACCTCCACTATCCTTCTCCACCCCGAGAAGGGAAGGATGAGGCCAGAACAAAAATAGTTTTTAGAGATGCCCTTTAACAAATAGTATCAGTATTTTTTGACGACGCAAAGTTTCAGATTTAAAAGCTTATCACCAACCATTTTGATTTTACCATTTTGTTAAGGCAATAATATTATTCTTGCATAACTTCATACAGTATTACATCATAATCAATT
>DATJHZ010000465.1:0-18273 GCA_035493595.1 Cyclobacteriaceae bacterium
GATTGATTACGAAAAAAGAATTCTTACTGTAATGCTTCCGGAAAAATTTACTCCCCGGAAAAAATTCCAGAAAATTCCTATACGCATTGAAGACACAAAGCCTTACGTTATGGCCGAAGTAATTCAAACGAATGGAACTGAAATGACAGCGAAGTTTCTAATCGATACAGGGGCAAGCCATAGTCTTATGCTAGACCCCAAATCAGATGTCCGAATTGTAGTGCCGGCAAATAATGTGAGCAGCCTTATTGGCCGGGGTCTTGGTGGTATTATAACCGGACGTGTGGGGAGATTACAGAAATTTTCGTTGGGTAGTTTTGCGATAGAAAGGCCCATTGCAAATTTCCCCGACCCCAATAGTTATATAGATAGTTTGAAGCTTGGCAACGTTCCTAGAAACGGATCTATTGGAGGGGAAATCCTTACCCGGTTTACTGTCATTTTTGATTTTCCTAATGAAAAAATTTATCTAAAGAAAAACCACTCATTTAAAACCAAATTCTATTTCAACCTTAGCGGTCTAACTGTAAAAGCTAAAGGATCTCACTTAAATACATTTGAGGTTAATGAAGTACGATCGAATTCTGTAAGTGATAAAGCGGGAGTTAAACCTGGTGATTTAATTATGAGTGTTAATGGCAATCTCTCTCGAGATCTGAATTTGAACCAACTCATTGGCTTCTTCAATCAACGACCAGGTAAGAAAATTCATGTAGAGATAATACGAAATGGTGAGCGAAAAAAAATGGATTTCGTTCTAACGGATCAAATTTGAAAATCACCGACCCACCAGGCGAAGTAATTCGCGTTTTCTTTTTTTGTAGGTCTTCTGCAAATACAATTGTGTTCTTTTGAATTTGAAAGAATTCTTAAGCCCGTTAATCAACGCTTCTCCTGAAAGACCTTTTTTAAGAATATAATCGAGAACATCTGCATTACCGGATTCTTCATAATTTGAATTCTTCAACACGGTAATAGGTATATTCTTTGTTTTCCTGTAATGCGTTAATGTGTCAACAGTTTCTCTAAGCTCTGTCTTGCCAATATTATCATCAATTAAAATGTATTGCGGACGAAAATGAGAGAGTCTCTCAAAAATACTTTTCAAGTCGAATGCAATCTCCGCTATAACCTTTCTACTTCTTATCCTGTTAAGGTTATCGAGAATATTACCCATTTCAATTGGGTTATTGCCAATAAGAAGCACATTCAAACTGTCAATGTGTTGAGATGGTTTTAGATTTGTTTCCATATATTTAATAAGCCAACAAAGTATAAACGCAAAAGGTTGCCACTCAGGATTTGTTTCGCGGTGAATTCTGGCAAAATTTTTTTAAAATATTTTAAAAGTCCTGTTTCTGATAAACTGATTTAATCAAGCATGAAAACTGTTTTTATAATAGGTGGAGGCCTTTCCGGGCTTATTACGAGTATTCAGCTTATTAAAGCAGGAATTCCAAGTACCGTTATTGAAAAGAAAACGTATCCGTTTCATCGTGTTTGTGGCGAATACATTTCAAATGAGGCAGTTCCATTTTTAAAGAAACAAGATTTATATCCTGCGGAATTTCAGCCGCCGATTTTGTCAAAATTCCAACTCTCGGCCATCAATGGAAAGAATACTATTCTGCCCTTAGATATGGGGGGCTTTGGCATTAGCCGATATACGTTTGATCATTTCTTATTTCAAAAAGCAAAATCACTTGGTGTAACATTTTTGCTGGATACAGAAGTTGACAATGTTGAATTTGATAACGATAAATTCAAGATAAAAACACAACACAAACAATTTGAATCAGATATTGTTGTTGGTTCATTTGGAAAGCGATCCAAGTTAGATGTTCAACTCAGACGAAACTTCATCTCAAAACGGTCGCCTTATGTTGGTATTAAATATCATATAAAAAGAGATCATCCAAACGATCTCATAGCACTTCACAATTTTAAAGGAGGCTATTGTGGTATTAGTAACATAGAAGATGGTAAAACTAATCTTTGTTATCTCACGCATCGTGATAACCTCCGAACGTATGGCAACATTGAAAACATGCAACGTGAAATTCTTTTTAAGAATCCTATTTTGAAAGCAATATTTACAGAGTCAGATTTTCTTTTTCAAAAGCCGGAAGTAATTAATGAAATTTCATTTGAAACAAAACCTCCAATAGAAAATCATATTATGATGACTGGAGACTCCGCTGGTATGATCACACCGCTTTGTGGTAATGGTATGGCGATGGCCATTCACTCCGCCAAAATTGCAAGTGAGCTAATCGTACGGTTTTGTAAAGAGCCATCATTTACGAGAAAGGATTTAGAAAGAACCTATACAAATCAGTGGACAAAAACTTTTGCTCATCGGTTATGGACAGGTAGACAGGTGCAGCGATTATTTGGAAATGAAACGGCATCTAACCTGGCTGTAAATCTTGCTATCTACTCAAAACCTGTTGCTAGATCGATTATTAAAAATACCCATGGTCCGGTTTTTTAATAGTTAAAAAGTTTGAAGAACATGCGTTGAGCTTAGAAACAGATAAAGAAAAAAAGCATTAAGACATGTTGCAGAGATAAAATTTAGAAGCATAGTGTGACTAAAGTCTGCTTTCTTTTCGTCTTTCAATACAAGGAAAAACCAGTATAAAAAATAAATTACTACCGGAGAAAGTGAAGCAAGAAACAGCCATGCATAAACACTTGAAAAATATGTATTAAAGTACCAGATAAAACCAACTGTAACAATTCCGAAAACACCACCAACAAAATAGAACGTACCTCTAATGCCAAGCAGTAAACTAAACGTTTTATCACCTCGTTTTGCATCTTCTTCATGCTGATAAACCTGTGTCATGGGGTAATTGGCCCAAAGCATAATACTTGAGAGCAAACCAGGAATGAGTACCTGAGCCTTCCAAATATTCTCCATTGAGTATTTATTTACACCAACATAACACATGGCGTAAGTAAAGAGGCCTTGAAAGAGACCAGTAATAATCCAACCTGTAATAGCGTGCTTTTTTAAGCGCACTTTCGGATGACTATATGCTTTGGATACTAAACCATAAATCAAAAGCATAACTGCAAAGAATGTACTGATTTTGATATAGCCCAATATTATGGCGACCATGTCAAATAAAAGAGACAAGTAATATAGGCCCTTTGTTACGGGAGGTGGGTTTTTTAGTCCCCCAATACTTTTTTCGTCCTTATCGAAATAACTGTTATAGCCGTTACTGGCCGGATACAAAAGAAAGTGAATGATAATAAAAACCCACAGCAACCGTGGTTCATTAAGGTTTGGTGAAGATGAGAGGCTGAATAAAAAAACAGGTAGTAAAAAGTAAGAAAAAGGTATGCGTAAGTGAAGCCAGGAGGAACGCGAGAACATAATTTATGGTTTTAGAACAAGTTAACTGTTTTTGAATTATTATTGGCCAATCATGAGTTATATCACCAGCGTTGGCACAGCTGTGCCTGCCAATAAATTTGAACAAAGCAAGCTTGCCAATTTTATGGCGAAAGCTATGCAATTAGATTACGAAGAGGGTCGTAAGCTGAATACAATTTTTAAAGCGAGTGGAATTAACTTCAGACATTCGGTGCTTGATGATTATGGCCGCGATACTGATTTTTCATTTTACCCTAACACTGTAAACTTCGAGCCCTTTCCATCTACCGAAAAAAGAATTGAGGTATTCAGGAGTCACGCACTTGCACTAAGCGAACAGGCGGCGAATCAGGCGATAAGCCGTATGGTTGATTTTGATAAAACCCAGATTACACATTTGATTGTAGTATGCTGCACCGGCATGTATGCGCCGGGTCTGGATATTGATCTGGTTAAGAAACTGAATCTTCCGGTTACGGTTCAACGAACCTGCATAACATTTATGGGTTGCTATGCTGCCTTTAATGCTCTTAAAGTGGCCGATGCATTTTGCAAAACCAGCAACGATGCAAAAGTATTAATAGTATGCACCGAGCTCTGCAGTATCCATTTTCAGAAGAATCCAACGGATGACAATTTGCTGGCGAATGCTTTGTTTGCTGATGGCTCTGCCGCCGTGATCATGGAAGCCACAACAAAACAAAAATTAAAACTTGTGCCCGAAAGCTTCGAGAGTGAATTAATGGAGGATGGCGAAAGAGATATGGCATGGACCATTGGCAATATGGGCTTTGAAATGAAACTTTCAAGTTATGTGCCATCGATAATTAAAAGTGGTATCCATAACCTCACTGACCGATTGATGCATAGGCTTAAAAAAAATCTTTCGGACATACGTTTTTTTGCAATTCATCCTGGAGGAAAAAAAATTCTTGAAGCGATAGAACAGGAATTGGGAATAGAGAAAAATCAAAATGAACATGCTTACCATGTGCTTTCAAACTATGGTAACATGTCATCACCAACGGTACTTTTTGTTTTATATGAAGTTTATAAGAAATTAGAAAACCGTGACAATGGCGAGCATATATTAAGCTTTGCTTTTGGCCCAGGGCTTACCCTTGAAAGTATGATCTTACGCATAGAGATATAATACCATGCCTGACTTCTCAACACGCTCGAATGACATCGAGATCATGGATGATTTGAACTGCCAGGGTGAGGTAGTAGATCAAACTCTGCGTGAGCTGGAAGTAATTAATAAATTATTGGGAGGCAACTACGTTACCATTGATGGCATTGAGAAACTCCTCAAAAACAAAAATGAATCAACACCAATTTCTATCTGCGACCTGGGTTGTGGAGGAGGAGACATTCTTAAACTGATAGCCCAATGGGCCAGTCGAAAAAATAAATCATTAAAACTAACTGGTATAGATGCTAACCCAAACATCATCAGGTTTGCTAATGATAACTGCAAAGCATATCCTCAAATAGAATTCGAAGCCGTGGATATTTTTTCAGATCAATTCGAAAGCAGAAAGTATGATATCATTATTGGCACATTATTTTTTCATCATTTCTCATCTGAACAATTAGCTTCATTTTTTAAACAAATAAGAAACCAGGCAGTAATAGGTATTGTAATTAATGATATTCACAGGCATTGGTTTGCCTATCATTCAATTAAATTTCTAACACGAATTTTCTCAAAGTCGGCTATGGTTAGGTTTGATGCACCCCTTTCAGTGTTAAGAGCTTTTAAAAAGAGAGAATTGATTCAAATTATGCAACAGGCTGGTATTGAAAACTATACTATAAAATGGATGTGGGCTTTTCGCTGGCAGCTCTGCATTAAAACACTGGCATAATTTTTCGTAATTTTAATTGAACACTAACATCTAATCGAAATGAAATCACTAAACACTTTGCTTTTTACGCTTTCAGTCATAGCACTTTCTGGTTGTCTTTCTGGTGGGCTTGGCAAAAAAGTTAATGAGCCTTTTCAGGGAAATGCTTACGAATCTAATAATCGTTTCTTTCGAAGCACAGGTAAGGGTGTAAGCTCAAAAGAAAATATTGCACGAGGCAAAGCTGATATTGAAGCAAAAGCTCAACTGGCGGGTCAGGTAAACACAACGGTGAAGCAAGTAACAGATCAATACCTCAATCAACGCGAAAATGAAAAAGGTGCAGAGGTTGCTGATAAATTTGAAAGCCTTGTGCGCGAAGTAATGAATACCAGCATGGCTGATCTGCGCAAAGTAGGCGAAAAGAAATTCTTTAATGACAAGACGAGTGAGTACTCTGTGTTTATTGCTTATGAGATAAAGAAAAATGCCATGTTCAGATACATGAAAAAGCAAGCTAAAACAGATGAGAAAATAGATGAACGTCAGCGTAAAGTGATTGAAGATATTATTGATGAGGAAATTAAAAAAGCAGATGAAGCAGACGCTGAAGGGAATTAATTTATAGAGCAAGGATAATCTTGAATGTTAAGTATTGAATAAGCTAAGACATATTGCTATTTGTGGCAACATTGGTTCAGGTAAAACAACCCTGGCCGAAAAACTGGCTAAACATTATGGCTGGGTTGCGCTTTTTGAATCGGTTGATAAGAATCCATATCTGCGCGATTTCTATGGAGACATGACACGCTGGGCCTTTCACCTGCAGGTCTATTTTTTGAATAGTCGGTTTCGTCAGGTAAATGAGATTCGAGAAAGCCAAAGAGTAACTGTTCAGGATAGAACCATTTATGAGGATGCATACATCTTTGCAGCGAACCTTCGTAAGAGTGGTCATATGAGTGAACGTGACTTTCTGAGCTATGAAGATATCTTCAACTCAATGATCAACCTTGTTCAACCACCAGACCTTATGATTTATCTCAGAGCAGACATACCCAAACTAGTGAGACAAATTGAAAAGAGGGGGAGAGAATATGAATATGCTATTCGTATTGATTATCTAAAGAATTTGAATGAGCATTATGAAAATTGGATTAGCAACTATAAACTTGGCAAGCTGTTAATTATTGATGTTAACGACCTTGATTTTGTTGCACGTGTAGATGACTTTGCTTTTATCGTAAACAAAATTGATTTTGAATTGAATAATCTCTTTAACAACTAGCTCTTCTTTGATCACACTTTTTTCACATCAGTTTACACTTATCGACTTATTACTTTTCTACATAGTTGCACTATGTGTAGGCATGTCAAAAACCGGTGTTCATGGTGCAGGTATGATAGCAGTGCCACTCCTCGCTTCTATTTTTGGTGGACGCTTATCAAGTGGTATGTTGTTGCCAATGCTGGTGCTAGCCGATGTAATGGGTGTACGATATTATCATCAACACGCATCCTGGAAACATCTTAAAATACTTTTCCCCTGGGCGGCAGTAGGTGTGATAGCAGGAACTATTACAGGTCAATACATCAATGACGAAGTGTTTAAGATGGTAATGGCATCTATAATTGTTATCAGTGTTATCATTATGATCTGGTTGCAACAAGGGCATAAAGAAGACGTGCCCGATTACAAATGGTTTGCTATACTGATGGGTGTAGCTGGTGGCTTCACCTCCATGGTGGGCAATCTGGCAGGTGCTGTAATGGCCGTTTATTTGTTGGCGATGCGTCTGCCTAAGAATGCTTATATAGGCACAACTGCCTGGTTCTTTATGGTAACGAACTGGTTTAAATTACCCTTTCATATTTTCTTCTGGAAAACAATTTCAATCAATGCCATACTGCTTGATTTAACAACGCTTCCTGTTATTGCCATTGGCGCTTTGTTAGGAATATGGATCGTTAAGAAAATTCCTGAACAGTACTATCGATGGTTCATCATCTCAACAACATTGCTGGCAGCTGTTATTATGATGTTAAGATGATTCAGCTTACATCACACTGATAATAAGCCCTTTTAGATATTCACCTTCCGGGTGAAAAATTGAAACTGGATGATCTGGTGGCTGACAAAAATGATGAAGCACTTTTATATCTCTACCCGCCTGAATAGCGGCAGAAACTATAGTGTCATAAAAAAGTTGTCGGTCTACTACCTGTGAGCAAGAGAAAGTGAAGATAATACCACCGGGTTTAATAGCGCGCATAGCTTCCGAATTTAATCGCTGATAACCCTTCACAGCCTGATGCCTTGCTTCGCGATGTTTTGCAAAGGCAGGAGGATCAAGAATGATAACATCATACTCATCCTTCTTTTCTTTCAGAAACTCAAATGTATCTACAGCAAAGCACTTGTGGATGTTAGGCTCAAAACCATTTAGCTCAAGGTTGCGTCGTGTTAGCTCGATAGCTTTCTCTGATGCATCTACTGAATGAACCAGTGCAGCATCGGCCATCAAGGCATAAACTGAAAATCCCCCTGTATAGCAGAAAGTATTAAGCACTTTTTTACCTTTTGAGAAATCACCTAGTATTCGGCGGTTTTCCCGTTGGTCAAGAAAGAAGCCAGTCTTTTGTCCACCCTCCCAATCAACATAGAATTTATTTTTGTTTTCCTGGATAACATGAGGCACTGCGCTCATACCATATAAATATTCATCGGCACTGGCGTCTCTAGCTTTGCCTGGCAAGGTTGAGTGACTTTTATAATAAATACTGGTGAGCTTCTCACCCAATGCAATCTTTAAGGCTTCTGCAATTTCTTGTCTGTCTACATGCATACCCACTGAATGAGCTTGCATAACCGCAACTCCATCATAGTAATCAATAATAAGCCCAGGTAGGCCATCACCTTCACCATGGATGAGACGAAAGGCGTTTGTCTTATCCGATGGAAACCCAGCGTCTTTGCGAAGCTGCAGTGCGTTCTTTATTTTGTCTACCCAGAAGTTTATTCCTGGCTTTTCCTTGAAACTTAAAATCCGGATAGCAATGCTTCCGTTTTGATAATGACCAAAGCCGAGAGTAGTATTTTTATGATCAGTAACAGCAACCCAGCAGCCATCACTTACTTCTCCATTAATCTTTTGGATTGCCCCTGAAAAAACCCACGGGTGAAAACGTTGAATAGAAAACTCTTTACCTTTTTTAAGTTGAATGGTGCTCTGTATCCTCATGATGCCACAAAAGTATAATAATTAATTCATTGCGAGGATTGTTCTCAAACTCATTGCTATTTCTGAACACATATCGCATTGAGCATACTCCAGACTTTGATTAGGAGAGATAGACTGGAATTAGATTAATCTGAGAGAAGAGGGTGAATCAACTGTATTTTGAGAAGGATGGATTTGCGACAGTACGTTGTCTTTATTTTCTTTAACAAAAGAAAAAACACCAGATAAAATAAACCAGCGCAGAAAGTAGCCAACCAAGAAAAGCAATGCGCAGTTTTACCAATTGCCGGCGAGCAGAGCTTTTATCAATTTTAGTACGGTGCTGGCTAAGGTAAAATGGTTCCATTGAATGTGCTACGTTCCTTTAAAGATTAGATGTCCAAAGCATACATAATGTTTCAAGCGGTAGTCAATAAATGTAAGAATTACCGCAACGCGGGTGATTAAGGCAAACGGATGTAAAACTTTTTGGTTTCAGTTTACATCATTAAAACCAGAAGATGATGCGCAGTTGGAGATGCTAAACCTTATTTAAAAACTTGCCGTTTGTAGGTAATACTTTTAGATGTGTTAGTTTAAAAAACTTACACCTTGTCAGTTAGACGCTGACAAAATTTCATTCCATGAACTGTTGCTTAATTTTTGATATTGATTTTTTAAATGGATTTAAACTGAATTATTATGAAACGATTTGGATCACTTTTTTTGGCCGCAGTGCTCGGAAGTGTAAGCACTGTAGCAACTCTTAAATGGTTTGATGACAGCCAGCATGGCGTGAAGTTGGAGTATGTTGTACCGACATCAAACGTATCTTATAAAACAACTGGAAATGGTGAAAGCATAGGTCCTGATTTTGCCGCAACAGCCGAGCGAGTAACACCCGCCGTTGTTTATATTAAATCAACTCAAGAAGCAGGACAGCAAAGAGAATTGCCTCAAGGACTAGATCCATTTAAAGAATTCTTTGGCCCGCAACAACAAGGCCCAAGTCAGAGCTCAGGTTCTGGTGTTATCATTAATGAAAATGGATATATCGTTACGAACAATCACGTTGTAAAAGATGCTGATATTGTTGAGGTAACGCTCTATGACAATCGAACAGTTAAAGCTGAAGTTATAGGTACAGATCCTGACACTGATCTTGCCATTATCAAAATCAACCAGACAGGTTTGCCCTATCTTTCATTTGTAGATTCAGACCAGGCTAAGGTAGGTGAGTGGGTATTGGCAGTTGGCAATCCCTTCAACCTTAACTCCACCGTTACAGCTGGAATTATTAGCGCAAAAGGAAGAAGTATTAATATCTTAAATAATAGCTCACAAAAAGAAAAAGGCAACACTGCTATTGAATCTTTTATTCAAACAGATGCGGCTATCAATCCCGGTAATAGTGGTGGTGCACTTGTTAATTTAGGAGGAGGTCTTCTTGGCATAAACACAGCCATTGCAAGCCCAACAGGATCTTACTCTGGTTATGGTTTTGCAGTTCCATCAAACATTGTTAGTAAGATAGTTGAAGACCTTATCAAGTTTGGTACCGTGCAACGCGGTTGGCTCGGAGTATCAATAGGTAGTGTGAATAGCGACCTTGTTAAAGAACATGACTTGAAGGTAAATGAAGGAGCCTATGTACAAGGCTTTGCTGAAAAGAGCTCGGCTAAAGAAGCTGGTATCAAAGAGGGAGATGTTATTATTAAAATAAATGACTTACCAATTAAGACAAACTCAGCATTGATTGAAAATGTCGGTCGTCATCGCCCAGGCGATAAGCTGGAGATCCTTGTTAACCGTGATGGAAAAGAAATTACTTTCCCGGTTATTCTTAAAAACAAGGAAGGTAAAACTGATGCTGTGAAGGCAGAGGATCGTGATGGCTACGCTTCCCTGGGTTTTGAGGTAGGTGATGTAGATAGTAAAATCTTGAAAAAGCTCGATTTGCAGAATGGAGTGATCGTAAAATCGATTGGTAACGGCAAAATTGGCAAGAGCACCGATATGCGCGAGGGCTTTATTATATCAAAGGTGAACGACATCCCTGTTAAATCCGTTAAAGAACTAAGTGAGTTGCTGAAAAAGAAGAAGGCAGGCGATTTGGTGATCCTTTCGGGTACCTATGAAGATTTCCCCAGGGAGTTTAATTATGCCTTCAGAATGTAAATTTGAAGTAGTACAAACTTTCCGAAAGATTTTATATCTTTTGGAAAGTTAAATCCCCAAAAAACATGAGGAGACTGTTTAAAAAGGGCGAACGTGTTCGCAGCAAGATTGATGGGAAAGTGATGGAGGTCTTGAAGTACATCAAACAAAACATGGTAGAAGTGATGTGGTTCGATCTCGAGAAGAAAGAAGTAAGAAAGAATAAAATAAAAGAAGACAAGCTTTCAAGAGCTGCCTGATAAGTTTTAAAATCCTGCGCATGTGTTTTATCAGAATGCATTCGCAGGATCTTTTTTTCTCCATCAAACAATCCGCTAACTTTACGGTTAGTATCTAAAAATCATTTTATCAAAAAGTTCGATATCCCGGCTTACTATCGGTCATCTATTACCGGTAAAATAAAAGAGGCTCGCCGATTAAAGGATCTTCGTAAGCAAGATTTTGCACCTACCGTTTTAGACTTTGGTCCAATTGTCTTTTATCTCGCCCGCCATTTTGGTTTTTGTTATGGTGTAGAAAATGCCATCGATATTAGCTATAAAGCGCTTGAAGAAAATCCTGATAAAAGAGTTTTCTTATTGAGTCAGATGATTCACAATCAAGAAGTGAATAATGATCTTCAGGATCGTGGTATAAAATTCATCATGGATACTGATGGCAAACAATTTATTCATTGGGATGAATTGAAAAAAGATGACATTGTTATCATTCCTGCATTTGGAACAACAGTAGAAATTGAAAAGCTCCTTCTGGATAAGGGCATGGAAGTTCAACAATACAACACCACTTGTCCCTTCGTTGAAAAAGTATGGAATCGTTCAGAGAAACTGGGGATAGAAAACTATACAGTTATCATTCATGGTAAACCAAATCATGAAGAAACCCGAGCTACATTCTCTCATAGTGCAAAGAGTGCTGCTTCAATAATTGTGCGTGACATGAATGACGCTAAATTGTTAGGTGAGTATATTTTAGAAAATAAAATTGTTGACAATTTCTTTAGTGACTTTAAAGGAAAGCATTCAGCGGCTTTTGATCCTGCTAAAGATTTGCTAAAAATTGGTGTTGTTAACCAGACAACAATGTTAGCCACAGAAACTCAGGCAATAGCTGACTATTTCAAGAAGCTAATGATTGAAAAATATGGATCAGAGCAAATAAAGAATCATTTTGCTGATACCAGGGATACGCTTTGCTATGCAACGAATGATAACCAGTCGGCTACATATGAATTGCTGGAAACAGAGGCCGATCTTGCCATCGTTGTTGGAGGTTACAACAGTTCGAACACTTCACACATCGTCGAACTTTGTGAGAGTAAATTTCCAACCTATTTCATTAATTCAGAGAAGGAGATAGTTTCTGAACATGAAATTCATCACTATAACTATCACAAAAAGGGAAAGCAAAAAACGACAGACTTTCTGCTTAAAGGAACACCAGTTAAAATAGTGCTAACCAGTGGGGCGTCATGTCCTGATACGTTAGTGGACAGAGTGATGCTGCGATTGCTTGAATTTTATAAGCAATCGAAATCAATGAATCAGATTTTAGAAGAATTTGAGGCTAAAATATAATGGGAACAGATTCTATTCCTCTGCTGTAGAGCTCTTTTTACGTGAAGTGCCCTCTTCAGCAACTTTTTTACCATTTTTGTGCTCGCCAAGTATGATTACATCTTTCGTGTTTTCGTACTGTTTAGCTGCTTGCATCATTGCCTGACGGCTATCACGAATAATAATTGTTCCTGTCTTTGCGCCCTTATTGCGTATTTCAAGCCAAAATCCATCTTTTTTCTTCTTCGGTAATACTGGAGGCCTTCCCATCTAATTATAATATTTAAAGGTTACGAACTAAAACTATTTAACGACCGGTTGTCGCCTTTAGTTCAGATTTTCACAAGATGACAAAAATTGATGGATTTATCCTTATCAATTTCTGAAAACGCCTCATTTTGCCTTTAAATCCACTTTTATTGCCTATCATTTTTTTTCAAAACAGCTATTTTACAATTTTATACCCTACTCCAAACTTCAATCATGTTTAAGCCTTCCTTTAAATTCTTAACACTATTTTTTTTTGCCTCTCTTCATGTTTTTGCGCAGCAAGTCAGTCCGGTAAAAGCAGACTCTGTACAAAAATTAGACGAAGTAGTAATTCATGCTTTTGAGTATGACAGGCCAATCAGTAAAGTGCCTGCAGCCATTGGCGTTATTAGTAAAAAAGATCTAGACAGATTTAGCCCAACATCATTGCTTCCAGCTATCAATTCCATTCCTGGAGTAAGAATGGAAGAGCGCTCGCCGGGAAGCTACAGGTTATCGATTAGAGGAAGCACTTTACGCTCTCCCTTTGGTGTGAGAAATGTCAAAATTTATTGGAATGACTTACCCTTTACAGATCCCGGTGGAAATACTTATTTAAATCTGATTGATCCGAGTATGGTTCAGCAGGCTGAAGTGATTAAAGGCCCAGGTGCAAGTCTTTATGGTGCTGGTACTGGTGGGGTTGTTATTTTAAAGGGAACAAGACCCGATTTCAATGCACGTCAACTAACGGCATCTCAAACGTATGGCAGCTTTGGTCTCTATCGATTTAATGTTGGGTTGGAAACCAGCAATGAAAATTCATCAGGAGTTGTTCAGTATGCGCATCAGCAATCAAATGGATACAGAGATCATTCCAGTATGAGAAGAGATGTTTTTTTCCTAAGTGAAAAGTTCAACATCAATTTAAAGCGCGCCATTTCTGTTAACATGTTATTTGCTGATTTATATTATCAAACACCAGGAGGGTTAACCAAAAGTGAATATGATAAGAATCCGAAATCAGCAAGGCCAACGGTTGGCGCTAATCTAGGTGCAGAAGACCAGAAAGCTGCAATTTATAATAAGACAGTTTATATGAGTCTTTCACACGAGTATGAGCTGAATACAAAATGGTCAAACCGTACGGGTGTATATGGCACGTTTACCAAGTTTGAAAATCCAACTATTCGGTCAACAGAGTACGAGCGTAAAACAGAACAGAGCGTTGGAGGAAGAACAGTTACACAATACAAAGCAGAAAATATAAAAATCAATTTTGGTGGAGAGTATCAATATGGATTTACACCAGCGAGAACTTATCAAAATTTAAAAGGATCCATAGGTGCATTACAGACAGATACGGAGACTATTACACAATCTGGATTTATTTTCTCTCAGGTAGATCTTACCTTACCCGGAGATTTCTTTTTGACGGCGGGAGCAAGTTATAATCTTAGCAAAATAAAATACACCAGCCTCATCACCAGTCCGGTTGATCAGCAAAGTAGAAATTTTCCTTCTGCAATTACACCACGTGTTGCTTTACTAAAAAACATATTCCCCTCCGTTGCTATCTATGGAAGTTTTAGCCAAGGATTTTCTCCTCCAACAAAAGATGAAATTTATCCTTCCAATAAGTATTTCAACAAAACACTAAATGCTGAGAAAGGAAACAACTACGAATTGGGTGTTAAGGGAAGTATGAATAAAGGAACTATAAATTATTCTGTATCAGCCTATTCATTTCAAGTCAATAACACTATTGTTACCCGACAAGACACCTTAAATCAAGGTGCTGAATATTTTGTAAACGCTGGGAAAACATTACAAAAAGGATTAGAAACAACCATTGCCTGGGCACCACTTTTGTCATCATCTTATTTGAAGCATTTCAATATCTGGATAAGCTATACACTGAATCATTACAGGTTTCATAATTATAGTAAAGACGGTATAAATTATTCAGGTAATAAATTAACAGGCACTCCACCAAATATTATAGTGCTTGGGGTTGATATTTCTGCCAACAATGGCCTATATACTAATTTAACCTTTAACTATACTGATAAAATACCCTTAAATGATGCCAACTCCTCTTTTGCCAATGCCTACGCGTTGCTTGGCGGTCGAATTGGTTATCGATCATTAATTACAAAGCATTACCCCGTAGATGTATTTGCAGGTGTTGATAACGCACTAAATAAAAAGTATAGCCTTGGTAATGATCTAAATGCAGTGGGGAACAGATTCTACAATGCCGCTCCCACTATTAATTTCTATGTTGGATTAACGATAAAGCTGATGTTCAAAAAAGACTAGTTGAAATCAGTTTATACCTAATTTATCCGGTTTAATCGGTTTAATTGAATATAAAACTCAAAAAATGCTTACAGGATTGAGCAAAGAGAATTATATTTAATAAAAACCCTTTGCATGTCAAAACCGAATCCCGTTATAAAAATGGATTTGACCTCTTTGCGAATTTTACTCGCTGAAGGAGATCAAATTAATCTTGCAGTAATAAAACACTTGCTTAAAAAAGCGGGCTGTACCTTCGACCTTGCTGGTAGCGGATCAGAGATTCTTGATAAGCTTAATCAAGCTGATTATGATTTAGTAATCATTGATCTTGAAACTCAGATTATTGATGCTCATCAAACTACCATTAAAATTAAAACTAACAGCAACTCCAAGATATCGAAACTTCCTGTTGTCGGTATAACAAACAACTCAGATACAGTAGATTTTAAAAAGTATTCAGATGCTGGTATGAATACTTACGTGCTGCGACCGGTAACGCTGAATAAGTTAACGGCAGCAATAGATGCCATTGCCGCAGATGAATCAGAACCAGATAGCAATGCAGGATCGATCCTCAACTTGAATATGCTCTATGCTACCTGTGGGAGTTCAGAAATAGTAAATAATATTTTGAAATTATTTATTACTCAGACACCAGACAACATGAATCAACTCGACGAGTTTATAAGAAATGAAAATTGGGATGGTCTTGGAAATTTGAGTCACAATATGAAATCTACGTACTCGCTTATAGGCTTGCCAGACATTAAAAAAAATTTGGATGAAATAGAGAAGGATTGTGCAAATCACATCATCGATGTCCCCAAGTTTCAAAAGTACCTATCAGCCATTAAGGAAGTGAATGTTAAGATCATTACTGAAATGAATAAAATTTTATTAGTTGGCAACAATACAATGACACACTGATTATGAATTACATCACCAAAATATTTTTGATTGATGATGATGAGATGTACAGCACCATCATTAAGAGCTCTATTGAACAGAATGACAACTATGATGTTAAGGTGTTTAAAAGTGGTGAGGATTTTATGGAAAATATCCACCACAATCCAGACATTGTCATTATAGACTATACGTTGCCTGGAATGAGCGGCATTGAGATTCTACGAAAGATTAAGGAGTATAACAGTGATATTTCAACCATAATACTTTCTGGCCAGGATAAGGTTGAAGTTGTTGTTGAGGCTTATAACATTGGTGCAAACAACTACATCATAAAAAGTGACCGTGTTATAGTTGAAATTAATCATGCCATTAAAAATTTAAGTTCAAATTCAAACCTGCGCAAAGAAGTTGTTGAATTACGTGAGAAAATAATAGATCGAAATAAGTATTCGCAAATTATAGGTGAGAGTTCGTCGATTCTCAATGTTATAAAACTTATTCAGAAAGTTGAAAGCTCAAAGCTTATTACCATCATTACTGGAGAGAGCGGTACAGGCAAAGAAGTTGTAGCCAATGCCATTCACTACAACTCTCCCAGAAAGCGTAAGGCATTTGTTCCTGTTAATATGGCGGCTATCCCGGTTGATCTTATTGAGAGTGAATTATTCGGACATGAGAAGGGTGCGTTTACAGGTGCAGATGGTCGGCGTATAGGGAAATTTGAAGAGGCTAATGAAGGAACAATTTTTCTTGATGAGATCGGCGAGATGCCAATGGATCTTCAGGCAAAACTATTACGCGTGTTGCAGGATAATAAGATAAGTCGCGTTGGAAGTAATAAGCAGATTGAACTCGATATACGTGTTGTAGCTGCAACAAATAAAAATCTGAAAGAACGTGTAAAACAAGGTAAGTTCAGAGAAGATCTGATGTACAGGCTTCAGGGTTTCTTAATTCATCTTTCTCCTTTGAGAGAGAGAGGAAATGATATTATTATCTTGTCAAAATTTTTCCTTGAAGACTTCAGCAAAGCAAACAAGATGAAACCAAAATCGCTTGCGCCTGGTGCAGTAGAGCGACTTTTAAAATATGATTGGCCTGGCAATGTTCGTGAATTGAAAGCTGTTATTGAACGGAGCATTTTGCTCAGCGATACCGATAAGATTCAAGCAGAAGACTTGATTTTTATAATGGAATAAGTGAGTAATTAGGTATTAATGGGAGTTGTAAATTCATTTACGTACCCAATACTCCACTAAAAACAGAAGCATGAAAATGAAACTCTTTCCAAAAGTTTCTCCGAAATTAAAAATAAAGCGGAGGCTTATCTATACGGCATCTTTTGTTGCACTGGCGTCAATTGTAGCAACAATTATTTTTTTCTACTCAAATTTAGGCGTACCTAAAACAGCATTAGCCGCTCCACCTACAAACATAAGTGGAGTTATTAATAGTTATCTCCGTGTAACCTCAATCACATTAGCTAGCAGGCAGTTCGTAGCTAATAATTTATCTGGAAGTATAAGTGATTTTGCTGTTGGGAAAAAGATACTAATTTATCAGGCAAAAGGAGCTACAATAACAACTACAAACACTTCGTCATACGGAACTGTAACAGCTTATAATAACGCAGGCAATTATGAATTTGCTAAAGTAACATCTATAACAGGATCCAGCCCGTACACTATAACTGTAGCGTCGCTGGTTAATTCTTATACAGCAACAGATTTTGTTCAACTTATTAGTGTACCACAATACGTAGATGTTAATGTAACAGCCACCGTCACACCCATTGCATGGAGTTCAGCACAGGGTAGAGGAGGTATTATTGCATTTGAAGCTACAGGTATTCTTACGTTGGGTGCTAATATTGATGCCTCTAATATGGGTTTTGCAGGAGGTGGCATAGGTGGCAGCGATGGAAGTTGTCCCGATCCAAGCACGTACGTTTCAACATCAAATAATTTTGCAGAAAAGGGTGAGGGTATGGCTGCATTTGCCTCGAGTCAGCAATATGCAAGAGGACCACAAGCCAATTCTGGTGGAGGAGGCAATCCGCATAATGCAGGCGGCGGTGGAGGAAGTAATTACACCGCAGGTGGAAATGGAGGTCAGGGTTATCAACCTGGTGGAGCTTGTGCTGTTTTAAATGCTGGTGGATTAGCAGGTAAAGTTTTCCCTTATACAGCATCAACTACCAAATTGTTTTTCGGGGGAGGAGGAGGAGCAGGTCAGGAGAATGATGGTCTTGCTTCTGCAGGTGGCGTGGGTGGTGGCATTATCATCATAAGGGCTAACACTGTAAAGTCCACCTGTGGTGCAACGTATGGTTTTTATGCTAACGGAAAATCCGCTACTAACAATAGTGGCAATGATGGAGCTGGTGGAGCTGGAGCTGGAGGCAGTATAGTATTGGATGTATTAAATTATGTGCTCACATGCAATATACAGGCCA
Organism: Cyclobacteriaceae bacterium; assembly: GCA_035493595.1. GTDB lineage: Bacteria > Bacteroidota > Bacteroidia > Cytophagales > Cyclobacteriaceae > DATCRE01. The sequence continues at coordinate 18,111 of DATJHZ010000465.1, forward strand.
CAGCTAATGGTGGCAATGGTGGAGGTGTAATAGATGCCGCATCTCACGGCGGTGGTGCAGGTGGAGGAGTTGGGATTATTTTCGAAGTGAATCCCCCAACGAGTGCATATAAGCAATACGCCAGTACGGCAGGTACTAACGGTAAAGATTGTGCTTCATGTAC
>DATJHZ010000466.1:0-5766 GCA_035493595.1 Cyclobacteriaceae bacterium
AGTTGCCAGCTGTGAGCTTTGAGTTATTGTTGTTTTCCTTGAAGTTACAGAATAACGTTATCAAGGAGACTGATATATTTTTCTATGCCTGTTCGAATTTCGTCAACGTAGATGAACTCGTCTGCTGAATGTGAACGTGCAGAATCGCCTGGACCCATTTTAACAGATGCTACAGGAATCATTGCCTGATCAGAAGTTGTTGGAGAGCCATACAACTTTAGTCCAAGCTTCTTTGCTGATAAAACTAGTGGATGATTTTCGTCTATACCCGATGGTCTCATACGCAACGATCGTGGCGTTACTGTACTCTTTACATTTTGCCTGATAATCTCCAAGGCCTCTTCTAAAGTATATTGATCGGTTACCCTTACATCAATAGTAAACGTACACTCTCCGGGCACTACATTATGTTGACGACCTGCATTAATGATCGTTACAGACATCTTCATCTCTCCTAATGTAGATGACTTCTTCGGAAACTTATAATTTCTGATCCACTGAATATCTTCGATGGCTTCATAGATAGCATTAATACCTTCTTCGCGTGCCGCGTGGCCAGGTTTTCCATGAGCTACGCAGTCAAGTACCATAAGGCCTTTCTCTGCGGTGGCCATGTCACTTAGTGTTGGTTCACCAACTACTGCGAAATCAACTGGCGTTAATAAATTCCAGATGCTTTCAATGCCGCCTGTGCCTGATATTTCTTCTTCGGCTGTTGCCGCCAATACGATATTATACTTTAAATCTTTCCTTTCGTAGTAATGTAAGAAGGTTGCAATCAATGATACTAACGGACCACCAGCATCGTTACTGCCTAAGCCATATAATTTGCCATCAATAATTTCTGGCTTAAAAGGATCACGCGTATAACCAGTGTTTGGCTTTACAGTGTCGTGGTGGGAATTCAATAATACAGTGGGCAGTGCAGGATTAAAATATTTATTCTTTACCCAAACATTATTAGCCTGACGTTGGGTTTGTACTTGATGCGTTGCGAAAAATTCTTCAATAATAGAAGCCACTTTATCTTCTTCCTTACTAAAAGATGGCGTTGCAATAAGCCGTTGAAGAAGTTCAAGTGATTCGTTAAATAGCGTTTCCATTTTTAGTTCTTCTCATCACGAACCATAAGCTGGTTTACTGATGATGTTATTCTGTAATTAATGTTCCGTCTGTTTCTGCTCCTGTATTCACCACTAAGTCACTCGCCTCTCCTATCAACACTTCCTTTACACCTTCACGAATTGCACTGTAAGCATTTTCAAGTTTAGGTAATATACCATCAGCGAAAGCCTGTTGTTTCAAAAGATCTTCATACAATGCTTTGGGTAAATGACGAATAACGGAAGCATTGTCATTCACATCGCGCAGCACCCCTTTCTTCTCGAAGCAATAAATAAGACGCACATCAAAGTTCTTACTTAATGCTACTGCAAGAACAGAAGCAATAGTATCAGCATTGGTATTTAAAATACTTCCATTAGCGTGAGTAAGTGGCGCAAACACTGGCACTGTATTATTTTTTAACAACAGTGAAAGTAAGTTTACATTAACACCTTGTTTTGTTACATCACCCACAAATCCGTAATCAATATCTTTTACTGGTCGTTTTGTAGCTTGAATCAAATTACCATCAGCGCCTGTAAAGCCCATAGCATTACAATCCAATGTTTGTAGTTTGGCAACCAGTTGTTTGTTTACCAAGCCGCCATAAACCATGGTCACCACATCAAGCGTAGCTTCATCGGTAATGCGACGGCCATTTACATAGTTTGATTGGATACCAAGTTGATCTCCAATCTTAGTAGCAATCTTTCCGCCACCATGAATAAGAATCTTGTGCGCTTTAATGGAAGCAAAGTCAGCCAGGAAACTATTTAAAGCTGTTGGATTATCTAATACATTGCCACCTATCTTGATGATGAAAAGCTTATCCATGATTCTATTTATTCTTCTTTAACAATTCAGCAAGAACTGCCTGCGCTGCCCATACACGGTTGCCCGCCTGCTGAACAACAATAGAGTTTGGTCCATCCAACACCTCGTCAGCTATGACAAGATTTCTGCGCACCGGTAAGCAATGCATAACCTTGCCATTATTCGTCCTTGCAATTTTCTTTGCTGTGATCATCCATGCAGGATCGGTATTAAGAATCTTACCGTAATCTTTATAGGATGACCAGTTCTTTACATATACAAAATCTGCACCTTCAAGTGCTTTGTCCTGATTGTATTCAATCTTAGCCTTGCCAGCGAAACGTTCTTCCAACTCGTAGTTTTCAGGATGAGTGATCACAAAATCGGCTACGTCCCATGCATTGATCCACTCAGCGAATGAATTTGGTACCGCCTGTGGTAATGCCTTAACATGAGGTGCCCACGTTAATACAATTTTCGGTTTTCGTTTTTCCTTGAATAATTCTTTGATCGTAATAACATCAGCAAGACTTTGCAAAGGATGAAGCGTTGCACTTTCTAAACTCAACACAGGCTTACCTGCATACTTCACAAACTGATTGATCACTTGCTCACTGTAATCCTCATGACGATTTACCAATCCAGGAAATGTACGAATGCCGAGTATATCAACATATTGACCAATAACTGCTGCAGCTTCCTTTACGTGTTCTGCTTTTGTGCCGTTCATAACAGCACCATCAGCAAACTCTAATTGCCAGCCTTCTTTGTCAATGTTGAAAACAATAACTTCCATACCCAGGTTGCGTGCCGCTACTTGCGTGCTGATACGGGTACGCAAACTTGGATTAAGAAAAATCATTCCGATAGTTTTTCCTTCACCAAGACCTTTATCATGGAAGCGTTTTGATTTGTATTTCAATGCCTGCTTGGCAAGCTTGTCTATGTCAGTTACATCTTCAACCGAAAGAAAGTGTTTCATGCCTGAAGGGTTTTACTAAATGCATTTAAAAATATATCTGCCTCTTCTTTTGTTAAGGCCAACGAAGGTAATAAACGAATAGTATTTGGTTTAGCCTCTCCGGTAAAAATATGATCCTTGAACAACAAGTCATGACGAACTTGTTTGAATGCCTCAGGTAAATCAATACCAATCATAAGTCCGCGACCGCGAACATCCTGAACATGCTTTACTTTCTTTACAGCCTCAAGAATATAATCACCAACTCGCTCTGCATTGCGAATAAGATTTTCTTTTTCAATGATTTCTAATACAGAGAGCGCTGCTACACTTGCTAAATAATTTCCGCCGAATGTTGTTCCTAACATCCCACTCCACGGCTTGATATCAGGATGCAATAATACACCACCTATCGGGAAACCATTACCCATACCTTTTGCCATGGTAATCAAATGAGGCTTGATGCCTGCATGCTGATGTGCAAAGAATTTACCCGTACGACCGTAACCGGATTGAATCTCGTCCAGAATTAACAACGATCCATTCTCTTCACACTTCTTTTGAATGAACTGAAGAAACGTATCATCAGGAACCTGGATGCCACCAACACCTTGAATACCTTCAATGATAACTGCTGCAATGGTGTTATCAAGAACATCTTCAAAAGCCTGTTCGTCATTCATGGGCACAAACACAATGTCATGACCAGCATTGAAAGGCGATACAATTTTAGGATTGTCTGTTGCTGCTACTGCGCCTGATGTACGACCGTGAAAAGCTTTCTTAAACGCAATAACTTTTTTACGACCAGTAATAAAGGAAGCAGTCTTCAGTGCATTCTCGTTTGCTTCAGCACCTGAGTTGCAAAGAAAGAGTTGGTATTCAGGATAGCCTGAAACATGTCCCAGCACTTCGGCCAATTTTTCCTGTAATGGATTCTGAACACTGTTTGAATAAAATGCAATCTTACTGAGCTGATCGCTTAATGATTTTACATAGTGTGGATGTGAATGACCAATAGAAATAACGGCATGGCCACCATAGAGATCTAAATATTTTTCACCCTTATCATCCCACAGCCATGAACCTTGTGCCTTGGCAGGGTTGATATTAAATAAGGGGTATACATCAAATAATTTCATTTCAAACTGATTTAAAAGTTAGGCCTCATCCCAAACCCTTCTCCAAAGGAGAAGGGCTTCAAAAGTCCCTCTCCTTTGGAGAGGGATTTAGGGTGAGGCTAAAACACGATAGACTTCAACTTCAATCCAGATGTTTCATCAAGACCAAACATCAGATTCATATTCTGAACAGCATGGCCTGATGCACCTTTAACAAGATTATCAATAGCAGTGTGAATCGCTAACTTATCGCCTTCCTTCTCTAAAAACACTAAGCACTTGTTGGTGTTCACCACTTGCTTCATGTCTATCTGCTCATCGGCTACAACCGTGAAGGGATGTGAATGATAATATTGTTTATACAACTTCTGAGCTTCCTCCAGCGAAAGATCAGTAGTCACAACAGAGCTAACAAAAATACCTCGGGCAAAATCACCACGCCAGGGCACAAAGTTTATTGGCTTATCAAAAGAAGATTGAAGTTGTTTTATAGTTCGACCAATCTCTTTTAAGTGCTGATGTGCTAATGTTTTGTAAGCTGATATATTATTAGCACGCCATGTAAAATGCGTTGTATCCTGAAGTTTTTGTCCGGCACCCGTTGAACCAGTAATACCAGTAGCATAAACTTCTTTCAGTAATCCTGATGCAGCCAATGGCAAAAGGCCTAATTGAATCGCGGTAGCAAAGCAACCAGGGTTTGCAATGTTGCTGGCTTTCTTAATCTGCTCACGATTAACTTCGGGTAAACCATAAACAAAAGTTCTTCCTCCGCTTGTTTCACCTAATCTGAAATCCTGACTTAGATCAATAATATTAATTGATGCGGGAATGGATGTCTCTTGCAAAAACTTCTTGCTCTCTCCATGACCAAGACACAGAAAAATAACATCAACATCATGACTGATGACGTCCGTAAATTTCAATTCTGTATCGCCAAGCAAATCAGTATGTGCACTGTAGAGCGGGTTGCCTGCATTGCTTCTGCTATGAACAAAAGTAAGTTCTGCCGACGGGTGATTGAGTAACAACCGAATGGCTTCACCTCCGGTATAACCGGCTCCTCCTATTATACCTACTTTGATTTTAGTCATTGTCTTAACCGTTGGACTTAGTGCTTTCTTCAACCTGGTGGTAAATCATAGTCTGATTACCGAAGATCTTGGAGAAGCCACGAACATCATCACCCGTCCAGCCAAGGTTCATTTCACCATACTTGCCAAACTTGGATGACATCAAATCATAAGCTGACTCAATACCAAGCACCTGGAAGCGATACGGATGTAACTGAATGTGAACATCACCTGTTACATTCTTCTGTGTGCTTGTTAAGAAGCTTTCAATGTCCCGCATAATAGGATCAAGATACTGACCTTCATGCAGCCAGTTACCGTAGAACTGTGCCAACTGATCTTTCCAGCTTAGCTGCCATTTTGTAAGCACATGTTTCTCTAACGCATGATGTGCTTTCAACACCAGCATAGGTGCCGCTGCTTCAAAACCTACACGACCTTTTATACCAATGATAGTATCACCTACGTGAACATCTCTGCCGATAGCGTAAGGACCAGCAATAGTTTGCAGGTATTGGATAGCATCAGCAGGATGGCCAAAGTTTTTATCGTTTACTTTTGTGAGTTCACCTTTCTCGAAGTGAAGCACAACTTTTTCTGTTCCTTGTTTGGTAAGCTGTGTTGGGAAAGCCTCTTCAGGCAACATGCCTAATGAATTAAGTGTTTCTTTTCCACCTACTGATGTACCCCACAT
>DATJHZ010000467.1:0-4345 GCA_035493595.1 Cyclobacteriaceae bacterium
TAATGAAGAGAACGTTCATGCATTTGTAATACAAGCCGTTCTTTCTGAAACTGAAAGTCAGGATGTGGCTGTGATTGAGTTAGAGAAGTTGGCCGACGGCAAAGCTGTTCTTCAGATCACCGGTGATGCAGATGTGTATGGCGTTGAAACCATTATTGAACCCACTGAAGATATTCTGGTGAATGCAGGCTATACCACAGCGCGCGCAACGGTTAACGTATGGGCATGGCCTTCTGTTCAGTATGTTTATAGTCCGTTTTATTCACCCTGGTATTCACCCTGGACGTGGGCCTATCATCCAATGTGGTGGAATCCCTGGAGGCCCGTATCGTATTATGTGTATGCACCCATGCTATCGATCTAACTATAGAGGTCGTGATCGTTATGAAGGCAGATCAGGAGGTCACGATCGTTACGAAGGATATGGCAGACGCTCATGGTCTGATCACAACAATTATAACAATCACAACAATTATGATAATGGACGTCATAATGACAACAACAATGGTCGTCATTATGAAGCTACACACAATACGGATCACAACCAGTCAGGTTCAGATGGAAGGGGTCGTGGTAACAATCAACAAAATGAATCGTCTAATGGACGTTACGGAACAACATTCGAAAGAAGTAATGAACGATCTTCTTCAGACCTCAGAGAATTTACAGCTACTCAACATAGCTCAGGCTTTCAACAACGTGTGAGCGAACAGCGGAGTTTTAATCAACCCGTTCATCGTGAACAACACAACGTTGCCGTTAATTCAGGTAGTAATAATCAACCGCGAATTTCGGAGTCACGATCTTTTGAAGGATTCTCCGAGAGATCATTGATGCCTTCTCATGGCGAAAGTAGATCACCTATAATTCACAGCACTAATAGTAATCATCAAAGAGGAAGACATTGATCTTCCTCTTTACTTCGTGTCTGACAGTAGTTAAGATTGCTAAAATTTCTGTGTGATGCTGGAGATAGTTCTCTTTACTTTCAAATCTTGACAGTTTATGAATGTAGTGAATTCATAAACTGTTATTTTACGCAGAGGATATGCTTCCAGTAAAGTTTAACTTTCAAAAAGTGATTTATTCTTCTTGCGTTTCCTTGTACAATTTCTTGGCGTCTATCTTTATTCCTCTTCGGTGATAGTCTTCAACAATATACTCAATCCAGCTTTTTGTTGATTTCAAATGCACGTGATCCATAAGCCAAAGTAAAACTCTTCGATCTGCTTCATCCAGTTTAAAAAATTCGGGCCTCTTTTGTTCCATATTCATTTAACACTATTACTTATCCTGATAATCCTCTCCGCTCTATTTATGAATTGGGGGTGATGGCTATTTATGTTTACATTGGAATTTGTTTTTGCTGCAGTCTGAATGGTAAGCATTGCTAAAAATGTGTTCCGCGAAATGCACCAGACTGATATGATTAAAATTTACTTTTTGAAAGTATGTTATAGAGATTAAGTAGCACGTCTTAAAACTTTTTATGGTATTAGAAATGCAATAGCTCCTTCCATTTTCTTTTAAAACAGAACTTTACATATTTGCAGCTGAATATTTTAATGTATTACAAGTATACAAACTCATTTGAATTAAATACAAACTTTATTGAACAAAAATTCAACTATATTTGATCGTATTCTTTTGATCATTGAGAAAAAAGGAATAAAGAATGTTGCCGAATTGGCCACCAAGCTTGGCTATGATAAACCTCAGAAAATCTATCGCCTGAAACAGGAGGAGGACTCTAAACCTTCTTATGATATTATCCGCGATTTAACAATCAAGTTTGAAGATCTTAATGTGAGGTGGTTTATCACTGGCGAAGGAGAACCTTTTATTACGGAGAACTATAGTAAAAATGCTATAAACGAACCGCTCATTAACTACCCACTTGAAGTACAACAGCTAAAAGATAGAGTCAATGAGTTAGAAATTGAGAAGAAATCTATCCTGCTGGCGCTGCGCGAATTTGGTGTTGGGCTTGCACATACTCCTGAAAAACCAGTGAAGGGAAAGAAAAAATAATCAAGCTAGTTCAAATATTTTTTTAGCTGTTAAAATACAACAGCAAGAAAATTTCTGTCTCTTCGAAATCATCGTGCTTATTAAACAGTCTTCCACCAGGGTGATCCGTTGTAATCTTTGTTTAAATTAATGGGCTCGCCAATCATTGGAGTTAAGAGCGATACTTTTTGAAGCGAAGCATATTCGCTAACACTAATGATTGAATCATCCCATGCATGGAGAGCTAATGTAAACTTGGCCCAGTGTACCGGAAAAAGGCGAGTTGCTTTAAGATCGATAGCAGCCTTCACTACTTCATCCGGAAGCATGTGAATATATTTCCAGCTCTTATCATACTGACCACACTCCAAAATTGCAAGATCAAACGGACCGTGCTCCTTGCCTATCATTTCAAAGTGATTATCATAACCAGAATCTCCACCAATAAAAATCTTCATGGTTGGTGTTTGTAAAACATAAGAAAGCCATAGTGATTGGTTGCGTTTAAAACCACGACCTGAAAAATGTCTTGCAGGAACTGTGTTCACATGAAAGCCATTACCTAAATCAACTTCTTCATTCCAATCTCGCTCTTCTATACGAGATGGCTCATAACCCCAGCGCTCAAGGTGCTCACCAACACCAAGACCGCAGATTACTTGTTTAACTTTTGGTTTTAGTTCTTTAACTGTTTTATAATCGAGATGATCCCAATGATCATGAGAGATAAACAGATAATCTATTGGTGGAAAATCATCAGGCACATAAACATCAGCACCAGCAAAACTCTTTGTTGTAAACTGAACAGGCGATGCACTGCCACTCAGCACAGGATCTACCAAAATCTTCTTACCATCAATCTGCAGAAAATAGGATGAGTGCCCAAACCATACTATTACATTTTCATTTGTTGGAAGATTCTTTAAGTCAATCTTTTTTGATGGCAACATTGAAGTTGGCTTGCTGCGTTTACTTTTTTGAAAGAGAAACTCTCGTAACACTTCAAAGAAACCAACTCCTTCTGTAAGATCTGGTGTATGACTCAGATTGCTGAAGCGTCCATTCTTGTAGTTAGGCGACTTTACTATTCTTTCATATCTATCGCCAGTGGCTATCTTTCCAAAGGATGGTTGCTGAATGAAAATATAAACACTAAGGATCAGAATGACGATTACAAGAGCAAAGATTACCATACCGGTTTGAATTTATAAAGAGAGACGTAAATGTGAAGCTCCTATTGTATTACAGTTATCAAGTTTCCATATCTGGAGAAGGGACGGTCATGCTTATATTTTTATCCATGAATAAGTCCTTCCTTACTACAGCTCACTTGTAGCAATAAATTTAAAATAAAATATCAAACGATTGTTTTCCATTAAAACCACATCTATCTTAAATTTCAGTCTACAAAACCAGAAGCCTGACAACGATGTTTTTTGGAGTATTGGAAAAATGCGAAGTGATTTCCGCTGAGTATCTCAAAAAGGGTAAAGCATCAGTGCTGAGGCAGATCAATCATAATATGTCTCTTTTGAGATGCATCGGCATGTTGGTTTTTCTAATCACATCGCACTTCGTTCAAGGTCAGGTAACTATTGTTGTCACTAAGCTTCCTGAGAATACACCGGCTAAAGACTCTCTTTATATAGTAGGCAATTTTAATGAATGGAATCCTGACGACAAGCAATATGTATTGACCCGCAGACGTGATGGTACCTTTTCCATTACGATTTCAAAAAATGTGGTTGATCTTGAATTTAAAATTACGCGTGGGTCTTGGGCTTCAGTAGAAGGTGACATCAACGGAAAGAAATTAGAGAACCGTAAGCTTGCCGCACAAAAGGGAATTGCTGTTGAACATACCATACAAGTATTAAGCTGGGAAGATCTCGGCACTGACCATACCTGGAATATTGCTGTTAAAAAAATACCAGACAATACTCCTTATGAAGCACCAATCTATATTTCAGGAAGTTTCAACAACTGGCGCGAAAATGATCCCGACTTCAAACTCACCAGGCTTGATGATTCTAACTACGCCATTAAAATACCGAAGATCAATCACGATACAATATGGTATAAGTTCAACAGAGGCAGCTGGCGTTCGGTTGAGTGCCGTGAGAATGGAAGAACAAAATTCAATCGCATCTCCTATTGGCAGAAAGGACAATCTTCGACTCCAATAATCTGTACCATCGATGCATGGGATGATATTGGTGGTGGTTCTAATTTGTTGTATACATTTATTCTGGCTGCCACTGCATTTCAAAGTTTGCTCATCATACTCTCATTGCTGGCTATCAAAAATCGCAATAGAGAAGTATCAGGCGTTTTG
>DATJHZ010000468.1:0-4150 GCA_035493595.1 Cyclobacteriaceae bacterium
TGTGTCGCCAATCATAGACTTAACTACACCTGCCACCTTTCCCTCATAGCGTACAACCAGATTCTTAAAAGCAAGCATATCACCAGCTCTCGCTCCCGTTATCAATTCCTCATCGGATTGTTGGCTATTTATCATTATAACAAGGATTTCGCTGCTGTTTGGTTCTTAGACAACAGTAATGATGGGTTTATTCCCCTACATAAGATAATAATTTCTGAAATTCATTTATTCAAAAAAACCAAGGTTCCGGGAATAAAGCTCAGCGTAAACAGGTCTAATGTCAAAACGAATACTATGAAAACCATGTCAATTACAATGATGATCGTTATCATAATGATCATTGCAACAGGAGCACAAGCGCAGGAGACCTTAAAAGCAGATAGTGTTACTCATCATCACCATGGACGACATGGAAATGACAAACATCATCATCATTTCAGATTATTACCATGGAGAAGACACCATCATAACCATGATAAAAAAGATCACGGTCATAATCATGGACATAAACATAACAAATCAACGTCATCAGATACAGAGAAAAATTAATGGTTATCAGTTAATAGTTCAAGGTTGGGTTGACACAAGCAACCTTGAACTTTGAACTATATTACTCCCAACGGAAAAGTTTGATGGCTATTGCATAAACCAAAATTACCCAGACAATCATTCCAATTAAATCACCTGGTATTTGTGTAAGGTCAGCACCTTCATTTGCAATTTTACGAAGGCCATGACTCACATAGGTCAATGGAAAATAATCGGTGATAGTCTTTAGCCAGGACGGAAAGCCATCTCTAGAAAAGAAAATTCCCGAAAGAAGTAGTAACGGAAGCTGAATCAAGTTTGCTACAGGTGCTACCTGTGTTTCATCTTTAGCCCAACCTGCAATGGCAAAACCCACTCCCAAAAAAATAAGAATACCCAGTATGGCTACAATGGTGAAATAGAAATAATTGCCGATCATGTGAAAGCCAAAGAAATATGTTCCAAGTCCAACAAGAAGAGTTGCAGTAGCAAGCGTAACCAGCAACCGTGTAACGGCCTGCGCAAAAACAAAATAGATTGGATGCACAGGAGTTGCCTGTATTCTTCGTAGCGCTCCACTGGCTTTAAACGAAACAAAACTAAACGCTACTCCAAATATACCAAGCTGCATAATTGTCATGGAGAGAAGACCAGGAAGTATAAAATCGAAGTAACCAAGATTGTTTGTAGTAACACCTTCACTTTTTACATCAAGTACTGTTTGTGAGTTTGTTAATCGCTTGTCAAAACCTGAAACGATTTGGGTAATGATCATATTAGCAACTTGCCCGCTCTGTGGTTTACCTTTATTAAAGCGGGTTTGCACATTGCTCGCAACTGGTTTTCCATCTTCTATATTTCCAAAATCCTCAGGGATGATTACCTGGAGATCGATATTACCTTTACCTAATTCAGATGCTGCTGTCTCTTCTGATTCTTCTACAATTTTGAATGCATCAACACCCTTTAGTACATCAACAAATTTCTTTGATATTTCACTGGTGGCATGATTAGATAAACTGATCTTTAATGAACTGCCTCCACCTTTTGAAAGAAATCCAAAGATGGACATCAATGCTACAGGTAAAAGCAGACTGAATATTATAGCACCCTTATTGCGATAATACATTTTCAGTGAGGCCTTGGTTAAAGCCAGAAAGGAACGTGTTGTCTGATTCATATTAATCGCGTAAGTGTTTTCCGGTGAGATCAATAAATACATCTTCCAATGTTGCAGGAGGAACTTCAACATTGGGTTTAAATCCGCGTCCGAGCAATTGTTTGATCAACTCATCTGGTGTATCAATCGCTACAATTTTTCCGTCATCCATAATCGCCACACGATCACAGAGAAACTGCGCTTCCTCCATATAATGTGTAGTAAGAATAACTGTAGTGCCACGTTTTTTAATCTGAGCAATTAATTCCCAAAGGTTACGACGTGCCTGTGGATCAAGTCCTGTTGTAGGCTCATCCAGAAATACCATTACCGGTTTATTAACTAGTGTTGTTGCAATAGAGAACCGTTGCTTCTGTCCACCGGAAAGATTTTTCACTAATGATGATGCCTTTTCTGTCAAACCAACTTCGGCAAGAAGCTCCATTGGATTTACAGTAGATCCATAAAGATCACTGAACATCTCAAGCAATTCAGTAAGCTTAAGATTTTGAAAAAATGCTGATGATTGAAGTTGAATGCCGATGCGTTGTTTTACCACATAAGGTTGTTCAACTGTTTTAATGCCATCTAAAATAACAGTACCTGAGGTGATAGGGCGAAGGCCCTCTATCATTTCAAGGGTAGTTGTTTTCCCTGCACCGTTAGGTCCTAAAATTCCGAATACTTCTCCCTTCTTTACGGAGAATGAAACACCTTTTACAGCCTGCAGGCCAGTGTCGTAAGTCTTGGTAAGATTTGTAACCTCGAGGATTGTTGATTCGTCAGGCATAGTCTTATTGAATAGTTGATATTGAAAGTAATAAAAATTATGTACTCGCTAAACATATAAGCTATTAAACAAGAAAAGGCCTGCAAGTAAAACTCGCAGGCCTTTCTTCTTTGAATCAACACCCCTCAAAAGAATACGATCACAACGGCAATCAACACAAACAACATTACGTAATACTTCAGAAGTTTTCGGTGCAAAGGCACTACATGACTGACTGCTTTCATATGGGTATTGTTTAGGTGAAAGCCTGAACATCCAACAGAAGTGTGCCAGAAACATCCATGGCCGAAATCAATTCAAAAGGGCCAATTCTCCATTTATATATTCCAGTTTCCGGAATCAAAACCGGGTAAAGTGAGAAAAGGTATCAGCAAATCTGGCCTTGGAAATCCCATTTTCAAGACTCTTACCCTCCTGACGTAATTAAGACGTAGCCGAAAAATAAGGTTGAAGGGTTCAAGACGAAGTCCTTTTCATGATTCACTGTTTGAAATGCCCTAGCATTGCATGTAAACGTTTGTGGTAACGAATGTTTAAACACTTTAACCAAAAACCTATGATTAAAAAAAGCCTTAAGATCAGGTCGGATTAGACCTTATCAGTTTCAAAAAAATGACCGCTACTAACACCCAATATCAACCAAACCTCTTTAGTCAATGAAAATGAAAAAACTTTTTAAAAGCCTGGCTTTTATGCTGCTGGTAGTATCCTCGCTGTTGCCGAGTTCATGTACTGACCAGATTCAAAACACCACCGCCAGTAGTTCACAAACTACGGCCCGTGCTGTAGTGACAACACCAAATGTTGTTAATCAATTTATCACCAATGGCGATAAGTCGGCTTTGTTTGCAGAGCAATCATCCAAGCCAACATTTGCTACGGGGTCTAATTCGTATCCTACAATTACTGTAAATAACGGAACAACATATCAGGGTATTGATGGCTTCGGATTTACATTCACAGAAGGAAGTGCTGAAGTAATCAATGGTATGTCTGCCAGCGCACAGAGTTCATTGTTAACGGAACTCTTCAGTCCAACGAATGGCATAGGAATTTCCGTTGTTCGTATCAGCATTGGCGCATCTGATCTAAGCTCGTCTGATTATTCATACGAAACAGGTGGAAGTGGTGGTGTGCCCATTGGCAGTACAATCACGCTGAAAGGATTCAACAACAATTACGTCACCTCTAATAATGGTACAACACCGATGACATGTGATCGTCCAACGGCGCAAGGCTGGGAACAATTTAAAGTGGTAGATGCCGGTGGCGGATTAATTGCGTTGCAAGGCAGCAATGGTCAATATGTTAGTTCAGAAAATGGAGCTGTTACAGGCATGAACTGTAACCGTGCAACTGTTGGCGGATGGGAAACATTCACATGGGTAAGCATCGGCACCAACCAGGTACAGTTGAGAGGAAGTAACAATCAATATGTATGTCAGTATGCAAACGCTGACGGCACTGGTCCGGTGGCCTGTAACCGTGCAACAGCAAGCGGATGGGAAACTTTTACATGGGCTTCTACTTCCGGTGGCACAGGTGGCTTTAGCCTCGCTGGTCCTGATCTGAATAATCTGATTCCATTATTAAAGAAAGTTATTGCTATCAATCCCAATATTAAATTCCTGGCAACACCGTGGTCGGCACCTATCTCTATGAAATCAAATGGA
>DATJHZ010000469.1:0-7707 GCA_035493595.1 Cyclobacteriaceae bacterium
TTTTCAGATTTTTGAAACCGTTTGTGATTAAACCCTTATTAAGTGAAAAGTAATTTAGGTTCAATTTTGTATAAACTTGTATGATAATTAGTGCTATATTTTGAACTGAGATATGAAATCTCTTCGCGTATTAGTTGCTAAATCAATGACCTCAAAACGTTTGGTAGCAGTATAGGACCCCATGTCACTATCACTATTGATCAAAATAGAGCCAATGAGAATAATGTATTTACAGTTGTATCTTGTTTGCTCAACCAATTCGTTTATTCTTTTGTCGATAGCTTCATAAATTACTTCGGTGGCCTCGAAAAGAGGAATTGATGCTTTCAAAATCCTATCCTTTTCTTTTAACATAATCTGTTCAATTGTATTCATTTGGTAGTCCATTTCCGTAATATTATCGAGAATTATCTGATTGTTTTCTAATTTTCTTAAGGCCGCTTTTGCTGCTCCACAACAACCTGAATTCTTAGATTGCCCAACGCGATGAATCTCACCTATTATGCCTGTTTTGGTAATGCCAATATGTGGACCATAATAAATAAACACTGCACCTTCATCGGGAACATGGCTCGCAAAGGCTCCCATCCCTGTAAGGCCTGTAAATGGAAATCCATCCAAGCCCCCCATTTTGAAGGGACCTAAAAATTCCTTTGCCCTTACAGGATTTTGAATGCTATTTACATCATCACTGCAACTACTATCAGCTAACATTATTTGCGAAGGTTCTAAGTCCAAATAGTCTTCAACGAAATCAATAAGTTTGTTAACGCTGTCGATTGTAGTTATGGCATTGGGATAATAATTACGAATTATTGAGAGCCGTTTCTTTTTCATATGAGTGTGTTCTACATCAGGATTCCGTTTTTCGCTTTTATTGGTTCCGGGATATCTGAATCCTGGATCATTTGCTTTAGATCAATTTCAATTGTTCTACATATGGAGAGCATTGGTACATCATTTCCCAAACCTTCAAATGGATTTTCGGAATAATCGCCAACTAACTCCATCATTAAAAAAATCCATGCAATAATCGAAACCACCGGCACAAAAAGCCAGATACCAAATTCACCACAATTTGCGAACTCCGTAATTAATCCGAAGGGTAAAAGAAAAATGAAAATACTAATGAAGATTCTGCTTGCATTTCCATACTGACGCGGTAATGGGAATTTTTTTATCCTTTCTGCCTGACCCTGGTAAATGTAAAGATCATTTAGCAGTTTCTGCAATTCAATATGTCTGAAATCATCAATCAGGTGCTCTTTACGAAGTTGTTTAAGGTGTTGGGATTGAAGGTCGATTATATGTGTTGCCATATTTGCAACTTCAGGTAATTTTTGATGCTCATCTTTCTCCATATGTTTCTCTAAAACCTGATGATGATCATACTCGAATGTTCCCGCCCCAAATTTTTGCATTCTGTTCCGATTCACACTTGCGACCCGTGAATTGAGACTAACATGTTCCCATGGTGCTGGTACAAGTAATTGTGTCCTTAGTGTATATATGTAGGCGATGTGTCTATAAATCATTTTTTTGACAATGCCATTTATGTCATCATCGGAAGCAGACTTATCGGTAAACTGAGACGTTATGAATCCACGCAAATTGCTACCCCACATACGGCTTGTATTTGTAATTCCACCCCATGTTTTCCTGGCTTCCCATAATCGATCATAAGCCTGATTGTTTTTAAAGCCTATGTAAAAGGAAACAGCTGTAGCCACAACTGCAACCGCGGTCCAGGGAACGCTTATCCATTTAAGGTCTAAATAGCTAAAAAGGAAAAGGACTGAGCTGGTCCATGCCACGATCCAAACAAAATGGATTCCACTTGTTTGCATCATGGTTCTGAAGGTTAAATTTTTATTGATATACATAGTAGTTGTTTTTAGCTTGTTAATTATTATATCTTAAATTTTTCTCCGAGCTTCAAAATTTTCAATGTGCTGATCTTTCCTTCAGCGTTGAGCTTGGTTAATATTTGTTCTGGCTCTCCCATTGGTTCATCGGCTGAATCAAACGTACCATAATGAAAAGGAATAAAAGTTTTTGCTCCAACTGCATGAAAGGCTTCCAGCGCTTTGTATGGGTCTTGATGATGTTGGCCCATGAACCAGGTAGGCGCATATGCTCCGGCTCCAATCATAGCCACATCGATATCAGAAAAGTATTTCCCGATCTCTTTAAAGTGCGAACCGTAACCTGAATCTCCACTGAAGTAAATACACTTATCCCCGGATTGAATAACAAAGCCTCCCCAAAGTGTTGTGTTTATATCAAACAGGCTCCTGTTTGCCCAATGGCGTGATGGTACAAATGTGATCAGCAAATCACCTTTCGTTTCATACTGTTGATACCAGCCTGCAGTTTGTACCGAATTGCTGACCCACTTGCTTATAAGTTTGTCGAGGTTTAATCCGCAAAGTATTTTAGCTTGTGGATTATTTTCAGCCAGCAACTTTATACTTTTCTTGTCGCAATGATCATAATGGGCGTGGGATATCAGAATGTAATCGATGTTGGATAATTTCTTTGGGTCCACAGGCAACTGTGAATGACGTTTAGCAACTGCCAAATTACCAAACATGGGATCAATCAATATCCGCAAACCAGCTAGCTGAATGAAGAAACTAGCATGACCTAACCACACTATTTTATCCTCAGGATCATTAAGCCAACCATCCTCTTTAAGTACCGAAATATGCCATGGATCATGTTTCTTAATTGATCGTTGCGGATTTTTAGTAGTCAAGTATTTGAATATTTCCCTGAAACTAAGGATTGTTGGAAATTCAGGATTAATAAATAATCCATCCTGATCAAGGGGCGTACCCTGCCAATCTTTTGCTATTGTTTTCAAAACTTTGTTTGACGTATAGCTTGTAACAACCGGTGTTTTCTTTTTATTAAACATGAGTTTCCAAATTAGTTGTATAAATAATACACTAAGCATTGCTTAAAGTTTTTGTGTTTGTTAAAATGATCCTGAGGACTTGCTTTGTTATCGGCCTGATCGCTGCTCGATTAAAACTGAAGGAGAGTAACCATATTGTTTTTTGAATGCATGGGAAAAATGCGACAGGTTTTCGAAACCAACTTCAAAGTATACATCAACGGGCTTCTTCTTTTTTTCTGAAAATTGGTAGTATGCCAGCTCCAATCGTTTTTCAGTGAGCCATTTTTGAGGGGTAGTATTAAACGCTTTATTAAAATCACGTTTAAACGTTGTTAGGCTTCGACCTGTCAGGTATGCGAATTTTTCCAAAGGCATGTTGAACATATAGTTCTTCTCCATATAAGATGCAAGATCAATCTTCCCAGGTACTTCAAAGTTTGCCAACAGGCCATCAATGCCAGGATCAATAATTCGAAGAATGCTTATTGCTTCTTTGATCTTTAAAGAAGCGATTTCTTCAGGAAAGATCCCTTCCATGTCGAAGTAAGGAATCAAGGAATCCAAACAGCTTTGCAGCAAAGGGTGATTGTTGAATCTTAGTATTTTTTTACTGTTTGTAGTTTTTGGTTTAATGTCCAGTTTACCGTAAAACTCTTTTAGCCTTTCGGTTGTGAGATGCATGGCAACTGATCTATGCGACTCACCGTCTTTTGGATTTAAAACGACAGTGGCAATCTGATTTCTTGGTATCAAAAAAATATCGCCAGGATAGAACAGATAAGATCCTTCAGACGTAATTATTTTTGTTTCACCAGAAATAAACCAAATCAGACCATGTTTTTCAAAAGTTACATCAGTTGTATGAAGTTTCTCTTTGTAGTTTGACAACTTGATCTCGGGGGTTATATATTTTGATTGAAAATCCATTGTATATCGTTTAATAAAGTACTAAATAATTTGAAATTCTACACCTGTCATTGTTTCACTTAGTTTCCACAGTTTTTTTGCATTGTTCTCGTCTAATGAGTTTGGCAATACTCCATTTCCTGCAGACTTATTTTGAATATCCAACTCAGCTATATTTACATCTTCGCAATAAACTCCGCCAATTTCATTAAGCATAGGACTTGTTGCAGCCCAAATAGTTGTAGCAGCTCCTTGAGGAATTGTTTTAAGTGTAGCTGCAACCTCCGGACGAATGTTTCCAGTATCATCTAAAATACCCAATTTCTTAAATAATTCTAAGTCCGCTTCTCTTCCCAAATCTGTTCCTCCAACATTACCTGGGTGCACAGAATAAGCACGAACCTTAAATTCTTTAGCGCGGCTATCTAACTCTAACGCAAATAAGTTAGTTGCAGTCTTTGACTGTCCATACCCCAATAATGTTTCATATTCTCTATGATCGAAATTAGGATCTTCGAAATTAAACGGAGAGTAGTGATGACCATAAGACGATAGATTTACAATCCTTGCTCCGTTTGCTTTTTTTAATGCAGGCCATAAGCGGGCTGTTAATTGGAAATGACCTAAGTGATTCGTTGCTAATTGAGATTCATATCCACGGCTATCCTTGCGCAATGGCACCCACATAATTCCTGCGTTGTTAATCAAAAAATGAATTGGTCTGCCACTTGCAATGAATTTCTTCGCAAACAAATCAATAGACAAAGGTTCAGCAAGATCCATTCCTTCAATCTCAACGTTAGGAATGCCGGCTAAATTTTTATGTGCTTTTGCTATATCTCTTGCAAGAACAATAACAGTAGCTCCCGCTTCTGAAAGGTTTTTTGTGGTTTCCTGACCAATGCCACTATGACCACCCGTTACAATTGCAATTTTCCCTGTAAGATCAATTCCTTTTATAACATCTGATGCTGTAGATTTTGCGTTGAACCCTGAGTTTATTGGGTGTTGTAACGCACCTTGATAATTAGTTGTTTTCATGTTTTTCATTATTTATTGTTTATACCGAATGTGTTTTTTTAGATTGATTGGCCACCATCCACTGAGAAAATTGAACCTGTGATGAATGCAGCATTATCGCCTGATAAATAAGTTATCATTCAGCAGTGATAATTACTTTTTGCTCCTTTTTCGCTTAGCATTTTTGCAGTAGCGTATCCGATTCCGCTATTCCCTCCTGTTATGACAGCAACTTTATTTTGAAAATTTGTCATTGTGTTTACTATTTAAATTGTTTGTTTTTGTTTATACAAAACTAGATCGCTTTCGTTTTTTTCCGTTTGTTTAAAAGACCTATTTACTTTGTTGAAAAGACCATTTTAGTTGTTTCGTTCATCGACTATTTTGAATAAATGTATTTGTCAACGTAGTTGCTGTAAGAAGTTAAAAGAAATGACCACGCTTCTTTACTGATTTCCAGCTTGGGGAATGCTACTTCAAAAGCATGGAAGCATCCTTTGAACAACTTGAATGTTACCGGTACTCCTTCTCTTTTCAAATGTTCAACATATTCAATGGTTTCATCTCTGAATGGTTCCAGATCGCCCACGAACGTGATAGTTGGAGGTAGTTTTGAAAAATGTTTTGCTCTTGCGGGGGCTGCGTAATTAGGTATTGCTATGCCCTGTTCTTTTAAACCTTTCAAATATTGAGACCATCCGAAATTATTTGATCGGGAACTCCAAACAGGAGAGTTATTCTCTTTTGCTGATTCAGTTATTTGGCGATCATCCAACATAGGATAAATCGGCATCTGAAAAGCAATGTTTACCATTTCTGTATCTGTGGCTTTTAAGGATACTGCTGCTGCTAAACCACCGCCAGCACTATTGCCCGCTACGATTAATTTATCAGGAATTACACCTAGCTGTTTTACGTTTTCATTCAGCCAAAGTAAGGTGTCATAGCAGTCGTCAAAAGGTGCTGGATAGGGAGCATCAAGCGATTTGCGATAATCAGGCGCAACAATTACGCAGGGTTTAGCGTCGATGTAGTTTTTAATGATTGCCAGGTAGTCTTCAGGAGTCCCTAACATCATACCACCACCATGTATATAAAGCATGCCTGGTAAGCTTTCTGTGCAATTCAATGGTTTAAAAATTCTAACACGAATATCAGGGCCATCGTTTCTACTTGGAATGTATTTTTCTTCGCAATGCAGACCATCAACATTTTTACCTTTAGATCTTGCACTAATCCTGTTAAGTATACGTACTCCGGTTTTATTCATTAATAATCTTCCGGTGATTTTCAACATCCAATAGCTTGATTGGAGTTCTTTATTGAGCATATTTTTAGTGACTTTCATGATTTCTAATTATTTGTTGGTTATTAAATCTTTTAATCCATTTGGAAAAAATGCTTCTACAAATACTACTGTATTCAGAAATTCTTTGTGCGAAACTATTTTTCCATCTTTGGTTGTAACATGAGCAATGTATAATTGCTTGTAGGGTTTGCCACTGGCCATTACCGCCTCGCTTTCGTATTCTGCAACCAGTTCGTTAGGTGTTTCCATAACTACTTTGAAGTTTGAGAAGTGGAAGTTTGGAGCTGCGGCTTTAACTTGTGATAGTGATTGTTCGATCGCTTCATGCCCTGCAATTTTAGAAGGGAATCCTAATGATTGTACATAAGGCGCATCGATGTAACCATCTGTTGCGAATAATGAGCTTGCTGCTTTCGCATCGCCTTTTCCTACCGTTTCTAAAAACTCTTTAAATAGCACGGAGGCTGTTTTTGGATTTTCTGTTGTTTGCATTTTCTTGATTTTTTAGTTGTTAATTTTTGTTTATTTAAAATCTCCGGTGATTTGTTAAGACAAAGGTATATGGCAAAAGTCCGAGAGACTTTGTTTTAAAGTCCTATTTGCTTTGTTTATAAGACCATTAAAAAAATATTGTTTTGAGTCTAATCCACTATTGGAGTTGTAGAAATAGTTTAAGTAGATTAATTTTAATTCTCGATGGTTAATGGCACAGACAACATATTAACTACAAAGCCCAACTGGTACTGACAAATTATAAAAGCTATAGGCAAAGTAAAGAGTGTGAGAGCGAGTATGCAGTAAAAAACAAAAGGCTCCGATTTCTCGAAGCCTGTGTGTAGACTTAAATATACAGGTGCTGAACCTGTTGTTCGACGATCTAAAACTTTTCGGAGATCTGAAATAAGAATTTGTGATATGTACATTTGTGTACGAATGCACACATCGTTTACTCTCCAAAGTATTTAAGAAATTATGCAATTACTTTTCCGTTTTTTGATAATACTGCAAAGTGCACTGCTTTAAATACATCTAAAAACTTTTGTTCTCTCGATCCTGATAAGCTCAAACATTGGTAATTTTTCAGGTTCATTATTTTTTATACTCCCTGCATTACAGCCGGAGAAGTTATAAAGAAATAAAGTGAAGTATCCAGCAAGAGAAAAATGCCAAGCTCAAGAAGTACTAGTAGATACGTACAAGAGTCAATGAATACTTAAAATTAAAAAATGGAGTATCGAGATTACACAATAAAAAAGCTCATACTTATAAGTATGAGCTTTTTACTTTTAGGTTAAAAGTTTTACCTAAAAGTACAAGTAGACCGAAGGCAGTTTGGGGCGAACCTTCTAAATATTATATGTTTTGTGAAAAAATAGGATATATTTCATTTAGCCTATCGATTATTTTTTTAGCAATCTATGCCATATTAATAGCATAGACCCATATTTCCATTTTAAATAAACTATATAGCACCTATTCTCTAATACATTTGATTTATTCCTTCCTTTATATTTTTTAAATATGGAGCCTGGCCGAAGGTCTGCGTAGCATAAAGTTTCTTCCTGGTGCT
>DATJHZ010000470.1:0-5567 GCA_035493595.1 Cyclobacteriaceae bacterium
AGATT
Organism: Cyclobacteriaceae bacterium; assembly: GCA_035493595.1. Lineage (GTDB taxonomy): Bacteria > Bacteroidota > Bacteroidia > Cytophagales > Cyclobacteriaceae > DATCRE01. The sequence goes on from DATJHZ010000470.1 coordinate 6, forward strand.
GGGTGCATCATAATGCCAGATGCTCGTGTCCTGGTGAGCATTCGCATTGTTTGCGCCAATGGGATTGTTATTGAAACTCTTTCCATACGGTTTCATGGAAGGGTGGCAATGGAAGTCGATAAAAAATGAAGCCATGGTTGATTTAGTATAGGTACCACAGCAATATTTCGAAATCCAGCTTTACAAGCAATACCTCTTTCGTGGTATTTCTATAGTAACATTATGGATAGGTAGAATACGAATTTACAAAGACCTACTGCTATTAACAGTTCAAATCTCTCATTGTCAATAGCTTCATTAGATTAGATCAATAAAACAAAGCTCGAATCATAAACTCGAGCTTTGTTGTTTTTGTACTAGTCAACTAATATTGATTGTAAGATCATTTTCTTGTGAAGAATAGCGCCCATGTGGTTGATGTCATTCTCAAGCACTTTATTAAAATGATTTTCTGCCTCCTTCTGTCTTCCATTATTCAAGCCGAGGTTACCAAGCCCGATTAAATAGTGACAATGATTTTGGTTTTTTAAATCCAGGTCCTGATCGAAAACCAATAAGTCAGGAAGGGATACTGCAAAATAATCGAGCTTGATTTTGTCAGACATGTGTTCTGCTCCAAAACTGATCAGACGACCAAATATCTTTTCTGCTTTAGTATGCAGTCCAAGTTTTTTCAGCGCTAATCCCTGGTAGAATATTTTATCAGGTTGCTGGTCATTGTAATAGATTGCCTGGGTAGGTTCACTTAATCCAACACTGGCTTTGATAAAATACTCTTTTGCTTTTTCGGGATTAAGAAGTCCGTCGTAGCAACAACCGATTAAATAATTAATATCATTCTCCTGCGCACCATAAAGTTTTCCTTCTCCCAGATTATGCGGGTAATGCTCCGTCTCCTCGAGCAGTGTCAACGCTTGTGAATAGAGATTCTGACCAATTGCTTGTTTAGCTAATTCTATATGACAGATCAGAAATTGACCAACCACTTTTCCTTCACCACCTTCCCATGGATGAAACTGCCGTTCAGAGAGAAGTTGCTTAGCTTTATGGTACTGCTCAAGATGATTATACAATGCTATTCTTTCCAGGTAAAGATCGTCACGCTCGTTTGTGAGATTGATGTACTTCTCAAGTAAGTCAAGTCGCTCCTGGTGTGGCTTATTAAACTTTTTGTAGAGTTGATCCAGTTCCATCAGCACACGAGCATCAGTAGTATCCAACTGAAAAGCTTTCTCCAATGATTGCAATGCCTTGGCAGGATTATTCTGTTTGTTATGATATGCTAAAGCCAGGTTACGATGTGCTGTTGGAAAAGAATCATCAATGGCAACTGATTTCTCCCAATAGCTTATGGCTTCCGGATATTGACGATTAGCATACCAGAAATTACCGAGATAATAGGGAGCTTTAGAATCGTTTTTGTTTGCTTCAATAACAAATTCCAAAACACGAACATCTTCAATACGATTAGGAAAACAATAATCAGATTTTGCTTCTGCTGCCTTTTGGAGAAACAGATTTGAATTTGGAGTGTTGTTTTGTTTGGCAGCAAAATAACCCAGGTAGTAATAAACCATAGGGTAGGTGTGCTCTTGCTTAACACTGAGCATAAGCATCTCGCTGGCTTCTTCTAAAAGTCCAGCATGAACATAATCAAAAGCATATTCAATTATAGTATGAACATTTTCACGTGATAATTTTTTGATATGATTTAGAATTTCATCTGCCTTCTTTAATGCATGTGAATTTTTCAAAATCATATACTCTTCAAACAAACAACCTATGCTGAATTTATCCAACACAAGCGATTCTTCTATAAGATCAAGCGCTTCATTGGTACGTTCAAGTTTTCGTAGCACTACTACTTTTAAATGCCTTGCCGTTTGACTTGAATAATTTCTGTTTAATGACTTGTTTACTAAATCAAGAGCCTCTTCAAAATTTGCGCGGTGCGTAGCAAGTCGAGTCAGGTTTAAATAAGCCACATCTTGCCATGACGAACTCCATGCTGCTTTAAAAAATGCTTCATACGCCTCTTCAAATTGTTCTTGCATAAATAGAGCAAGACCTAGATTGAAATACGGCTCTCCGTCATAGGGATTTGGATTTCTATCTGTTATAGTTTTAATAGCAATAGCGAAATGCTTTTGGGCAATTGAAAATTTCCCCTTTCTCAAATACCATAAACCCAAAGCATTATTGTTGCGTATGTCGCCCGGCTCTCTTCTTAATGCTTCTTCATAATAGTCCGTTGCCTTAAATGTGGCATGTCGGTATTGCTCGATGTGAAGCCCGGTAAGAAAAAGCTGTTCGATACTTTCAATCTCATGAGGTTCTTTTGCTGGTTGTGCTGCTTTGGGCACTTCCTTGTCAACATTAACTTCTGGCTGATAAGAAACAATTATCTTTCCGTTGCCTTCATATAATGTGATGCTTATCTTTTCTCTCTGAACATCATGTGTATGCTGAACAGATTTACTAAAAGGAGATTCAGGTGAAATAGAAATTTCCTCAGTCCAGATCTCGTTGCCTTCATTTAACAATACAGCAACAGCCTTTGTGTGTTTAGCAGTAGTATAAAATTTTAGATTTATAGTCTTGGCCTCTATCTCAAGACTTATCATGCCGTCTTTCGTAGCATTCTTTACTACACCCAATTCGCTGTATGGCATGAAGTATTGTGTGAATGTTCTTTCTTCATTGGGTTGGATCCAGGAGAAGTCAGGTTGGTTGTCAGTGAAAACTCCTGTCATCAATTCAATGTAAGGACCATCTTCATCTGTCAGGTTTCGATCCCACGCATAACCAAATTCACCATTACCCCATGTCCACTGTTTTTTGCCTGGTGATACATGATGATTGGCAATATGTAATAGTCCGCCTTTTGTATCGTGCTCGTAACCACCCATGAAATCATATTTTGATTTGATAGCCATGTAGGAGGTAGGCACGGGAATATTTTTATAGCGGGAGATATCTACACCAGCGGAGTAATCAACTTTATAGTAGGTTCCTTTTGCTATAGGAAATTCAGACACATCACGTTTTCCATGATCGAACACAGCATGAACATCCGGTGGAAATATTGACTGGTAATCATCATTTACTTTTACAGCCGGATTTGCCCACCATAAAAATGTCTGTGGAAAGGGAGTTCGATTATAAAGCTTTGCATTTATTTCAAGATAGGCTTTGTCAGGATACAATCTGAAACCAGCCATACCTTTGGTGCGGAACATTCGTTCAACTTCACTTACCCAAACGGTTTTACTTCCATCATCATGTTCTTCAATAGTAAAGTCGATAGGATCAAATGTACTTGGTCTGTGATGTTGTGGCCAGTTGAATTCAATACCTCCTGAAATCCATGGACCTGTTAACCCAACCAATGCTGGCTTGATGACCTGATTATAGTAAATGAAATGACGCTGCTTGATCTTGTCATACGCCATCTGTATTCTTCCTCCCAACTCTGGCAGAACCATAATCTTGAGATATTGATTTTCAAGGAATACAGCATGATATGTTTTATCAACCTTTTCATCATATATCTTTTCAATTACAGGGTGAGGATAAACCACACCACTGCTTCCCTGGTAGACTCTATTTTCTAAAAAGATTGGATTTTTTTCTGGTTTACCTATTCCGTACGTTGGGATGATCACGTTTTCTTCCCACACCGAAACAATATTGTTGCTTTTCATCTAAAACGATTGTTTTTTACAAAATTATTGCTTTCGAAAGGGAGAATAGATGGATTAATTTTCGGTTTTAATAGACAATCTTATTGTTCTTATGCAGGTAATACGGAAAAGGGAAGGGTTTGAAGGCCAGCGGGCAATCGTACTTCCAAAGAAAATTATAGAGGTATGCGCCAATACTCCTCCGGTCAATTCCATGTTTGTTACAGACATTGGCTTTTATCCTAATGCTGCATTTCATTACCGCGAGCGTCCATCAGGAATTTCGCAGAACATATTGATCTATTGCATAGAGGGGAAGGGTTGGCTTGAGGTTCCATCCGGAACGTATAAGATTAAGCCAAATGAATTCTTAATTATTCCGGCAGACATGCCGCACAAATATGGTGCAGACGACAATAGTCCATGGAGTATTTATTGGGCACATTTTAAAGGTATTCAGTCTCCATACTTTACAGCGATCTTATCTAAACAGTATAAAGATTTTGTTGGTTATACTCCTTTTATGGAAGAGCGAATCAGAGTATTCGAGTCGATTTATAAAGCATTGGAATCAGGTTATAGTATTGATAATCTCACACTTTCAAGTATTGGATTTACCTACTTTATCGGCCTGCTTGTGTACGCTGATAAGTTTGCTTCTGCTCATCCTTCAACAGTAAAAGACGCTATAGATTTGTCTATAGAATATATGCAGGATCACCTGGAAGTTCCATTGATGCTGGAAACTATTGCGTCGTCAGTTAATCTATCAGTATCACAATACTCCAGCGTATTCAGAAAGAAAACGGGCTACTCGCCAATAGAATACTTCAATCATTTGAAAGTGCAGCATGCCTGCCAATATCTTCAATTCACATCGCTGAGAATCAGTGAAATAGCATTAAAATTAGGACTCGAAGATGCTTACTACTTCTCCCGGATGTTTACAAAATTGATGGGTATGTCGCCCAAAGAGTACCGTAATAAGAAGCATTAGCATAGCGCTTTTGGATTCTCTTTAACAATAAAAAAATCCATCTATATAATGCAATTGTCCATTCAAACGTTTGCAATTATCTGTGATTTTTGTATCAAACGATTTCAACCGAATGGGAAAAAACTTATACATATTTCTGATCAGTCTTATTGCCGCATTTGGTGGACTTTTATTTGGCTTTGACATAGCCGTTTTCTCGGGTACTATTCCATTTATTCAACCTTATTATCATTTAACTCAAGCTCAACTTGGCTGGACAGGGAGCTCACTTTATGTAGGATGTATCATCGGCACATTGATCACTGGTTATGCTACTGATCAGTTCGGACGCAAACTTCCACTCATTATATCAGCTGGAATTTTTATGGTGTCATCTGTTTTGATGGGATGGGCTTCAAGCTATTCCATGTTAATTCTGTGGAGAATTATTGCAGGTATAGGAGTAGGTGCTGCTTCTATGTTGTCACCATTATATATAGCAGAAGTTAGTCCTGCAGCAACAAGAGGTAGAATGGTTTCTATTAACCAGTTAACAGTAGTTATAGGAATTCTGTTGGCATACTTCTCTAATTATATGTTGGCCGATACTGAAAACAACTGGCGATGGATGTTTACATCTGGCGCAGTTCCTTCAGTGTTATTCTTTGTTTGTGTATTTCTGGTTCCGGAAAGTCCGCGTTGGTTGTTAAGCAAAGGGCATATTGAGAAAGCTAAAATTGTTCTTGGTAAAATTTCAGGTTTATCAAAAGTTGATGAAGAGCTTAAAGCCATACAGGCAGGAGTAAGAGGAGAAGTGAAAGGAAAAATTGCAGACCTCTTTAAATCAGGTGTATTATTTCTGGTTGTTCTTGGAATAACCATTGCAGTTTTCCAACAGATATC
>DATJHZ010000471.1:0-4871 GCA_035493595.1 Cyclobacteriaceae bacterium
TATACTAATATTTAATGCCAGAGGAGTTAAATTAGTATTATTTATTGGCAGACTTCATCCTCAGAGTCACTCGCAAGGTCTCACTGGGGACTTCCTTCGCCCATGTTGTTGCGTGTGAGAGTGATTAGTAAATTGTCCCGCCACACCGAACGTTACACGCAAAATAAAACCACAATGACACATACATTTTTTTAGCGTACGTTTTTTCGTTGTCATTATTTAATTCGAAGGTGTTCTCTTATTGTCCGGTTGTATGCCAAACATTTCTCAAGCTTTATCACACCGTCTCGACTCAAATAATCGCCCTCAACCTCTAAAATTTCACATTGATACTTTTCTCTTACTTGTTCTATTATACCGTTCAAATTTCCCTCCAGTGTGGCCAGCAATCCAGGACGGAGACTCAGCACAGGAACTCATTACATTCGTTTGCAAGCTTAACAGTTCTACTAAAATCTCTAAACATCGGTTACTTAACGTAACAAATCCCGATATTTGCAAAGTCAATTACGAAAATGATTTCAGGGGTGTTCGAGTATAAGGGGTCAAAGCTGGCGTATACAGTCAGCGGCAACGGGCCTAAAACTATATTACTTTTTCATGGCTTTGGGCAAAGTCATAAAGCGTTTGAACCACTTCAATCATCTATAGCCAATAACTATACTGTCTACAATTTCGATCTGTATTTTCATGGCAAAAGCGAATGGTGTAATGGTGAAAAGCCACTTGAAAAAGCTTTCTGGAATGAAATGTTTCAGCAATTTCTAACCGAACACAGTATTAAAAGGTTTTCCATTTGCGGCTTTAGCATTGGCTGTCGTTTTGTAATGACAACCGTTGAGGCTTTTGCAGAACAAATTGAAGATGTATATCTGCTCGCTCCAGACGGCATTAAACGAAGCTTCTGGTACACCATATCAACATACCCCTATTTGTTCCGTCTGATTTTCAAAAGCATGATTCTTCATCCTTCCCTGTTCAGAATCATCATCAATGCCTTGTTTGAACTCCGCCTGATGAAAAAAGGCCTCCTCAAGTTTGCAGAGCACCAGATGAATACGGTGGAGAAAAGAAGAAAGGTTTATTTTTCCTGGGTTGTATTCCGTCATCTCTTCTGTGACCTGAAAGAATTCACAGAATTAGTGAACTATAAAAAAATACCACTTACAGTTGTCGTGGGCAGAAAAGACCAGGTTATCACTGCCAAAAGCATGAATGGCTTTTTAAAACAACTCAGAAATGCCCGCTTTGAAATATTGGATATTGGCCATGCCGGCCTGCTTAAAGATCCTGCGCTGATTACGCTTTTCCGACATTAGAATTTAAGAGCTACTAGTTATGAGCCTTGAGCTTTGAGTAATGTACTCATAGCTCAAAACGCGCAACTCGAAGCTTGTAAATCCCAAAAGTTTTCCTAGAAATTACCCTCAATCCATATTACTTTTGCGCATCTTTTAATACACACACTTTTCCATGGTTTTATTCTTCCAAACGAAGGCCAGCAAAATATATGCAGTTGGCACGGCGCAGCCTTTTCAAAATTCTGATATTCAAAAGCTTACATGGCTATTTGGAGGAGCTGAACCACTGCAGGATTCTTTATTAAAAGGTTATTTTATCGGTCCTCGTAAGGAGATGATCACCCCCTGGAGCACCAATGCCGTAGAGATTACCCAAACCATGGGGCTCACCGGTATTCAGCGTATAGAAGAGTTTGAAATTGCACCTAACGCCGAGGCCAAGCACGACCGCATGCTGCAAGTGCTTTACACTGTGCTCGATCAGGAAATCTTCACCATTCACCACACTCCTGAGCCCATTGTTGAAATTGATGACATTGCTTCATACAGTAAAAACTCTGGTCTTGCGCTGAGCGGAGAAGAAATTGATTACTTAAATAACGTCAGTAAACAACTTGGTCGTAAGTTAACCGATAGCGAAGTGTTTGGCTTCTCACAAGTAAATTCTGAGCACTGTCGTCATAAAATATTCAATGGCACTTTTGTGATTGATGGTGAAGAAAAGTCAAGTACACTCTTTCAACTCATTAAGAAAACATCAAAAGCTAATCCTAACTATTTAGTATCAGCATATAAAGACAATGTAGCTTTCATCAAGGGTCCGAAGATTGAACAGTTCGCACCGAAGCGTCAGGATGTAGCCGACTTCTTTGAAATAAAAGATATAGACTCTGTTATTTCCATCAAGGCTGAGACTCACAACTTCCCTACAACCGTAGAACCTTTCAACGGTGCAGCTACAGGTTCGGGTGGTGAGATCCGCGACAGGCTTGCTGGTGGAAGAGGATCTCTGCCATTGGCGGGTACAGCCGTATACATTACTTCATATCCACGCTTGGATAACGGCAGACCATGGGAGAAAAAATTTGCTGAACGCAAATGGTTATACCAAACTCCTGCAGAGATTCTTATCAAGGCATCTGATGGTGCTTCTGATTTTGGTAACAAATTCGGACAGCCTCTTATCAATGGTAGCTTGCTTACATTCGAACATTTCGAGAATGATAAAAAATACGGTTTCGATAAAGTAATTATGATGGCCGGTGGTGTTGGTTTCGGTAAGGAAGCTGATAGCCAGAAAGGTCATCTTGAAGCTGGCGATAAAATTGTATTGCTCGGTGGCGATAATTATAGAATCGGTATGGGCGGTGGTGCTGTATCATCCGTCGCAACGGGTGAGTATGGTAACGCCATTGAGTTGAATGCCATTCAGCGTTCAAATCCAGAAATGCAGAAGCGTGCCATGAATGCCATTCGCGCCATGGTTGAATCAGATAACAACACCATTGTTACTATTCACGATCACGGTGCTGGTGGGCACTTAAATTGTCTTTCAGAATTACTGGAAGAAACTGGTGGTACAATTCATATCGATAAACTTCCTATCGGCGATCCTACACTTTCCGATAAGGAAATTATCAGTAATGAATCACAAGAGCGCATGGGTCTCGGTATCAAAGAAAAAGATCTTGCCTTGTTAGAAAAAATTGCAGCCCGTGAACGTTCACCTTTCTACGTTGTAGGTGAAGCCACAGGTGATAAAAAATTAGTATTCGAGAAAAAAGGTCAAACCAAAAAACCAGTAGACTTCAAACTCGAAAATCTTTTTGGCTCTTCACCTAAAACCATACTTACTGATACAACGCAACCGAACAACTACGCCCCTGTTCAGTATGATGTAACGAAGATCAAGCAATACCTGGAGCACGTACTTCAACTCGAAGCTGTAGCTTGTAAAGACTGGCTTACCAATAAAGTTGACCGTTCTGTAACTGGCAGAGTTGCCACACAACAAACTGCTGGACCAATTCAATTACCTTTGAATAACGTTGGTGTGATGGCGTTGGATTTCAACAGCTACAAAGGCATTGGCACAGGTATCGGTCATGCACCTGGTGCAGCGTTGGTAGATCCTGCAGCGGGTAGTAAACTTGCTATCGCGGAAGCATTAACCAACCTGGTATGGGCACCACTCACACATGGATTGAAAGGTGTTTCGCTAAGTGCTAACTGGATGTGGCCATGCAAAAACAAAGGTGAAGACGCACGTTTATACTCAGCAGTTGAAGCCGTAAGTGATTTCTCCATCAAACTTGGTATTAATATTCCTACCGGGAAAGATTCCCTTTCCATGACACAGAAATACCCTGATAACGAAGTGGTATATGCTCCTGGCACCGTGATCATTTCTGCTGCTGGTGAAGTGGATGATATTCGCAAAACCGTCTCCCCTGCCTTATTACCATTAGAGGGTTCAAAACTTATTTATGTCAATTTATCGAAAGATAAATTTTCTTTAGGTGGAAGCAGCCTCGCGCAAATTCTTAATCTATTGGGTACTGAAGTGCCTACTGTAAAAGATGAAGCTTATTTTGCGAATGCTTTTGAGACCATTCAGAATCTAATCAAACATGATCATATTCTTGCAGGTCATGATATTTCAGAAGGAGGTTTAATCACAGCACTGCTTGAAATGTGTTTCGCAGTACCTGATATTGGATTGACGTTAAACCTGAATGACTTCAGCAGTGATCTTGTTACAACATTGTTTAGTGAGAATCCTGGCATAGTCATGCAGGTTAAGAATGAAAATGAAGTTACATCCCTTCTTACCAAAGCGGGTATTAGCTTCTCCATACTAGGTCATGTTTCTTCCCAGCGCAATTTATCCATAACACACAAACAGGAACTTATTACATTCAGCATTGATGAACTGAGAGATCTGTGGTTTAAAACTTCTTATCTGCTGGATGCAAAACAACGCCCGGCTGCACATGCAGAGAAACGTTATAAGAATTACAAAAATCAAAAGCTTGAGTATAATTTCCCGGCATCATTTAAGGGCACTTACAAAGGTTACGGCATCGATCCTCATCGCAGGCAACCAACTGGATTAAAAGCGGCTATCATTCGCGAAAAGGGTGTTAATGGCGATCGCGAGATGGCTTATTCACTTTACCTCGCAGGCTTCGATGTAAAAGATGTTCACATGACTGATCTCGTATCGGGTCGTGAAGATCTTTCTGATGTAAACATGATTGTTTTTGTAGGAGGCTTCTCTAACTCTGATGTATTGGGATCAGCCAAGGGCTGGGCAGGTGCCTTCCTTTATAATCCAAAAGCAAAAGCAGCGTTAGATAATTTCTACAAGCGCAGTGATACTTTAAGTCTTGGTGTATGCAACGGTTGTCAGTTGGTAATGGAGTTAGGACTTCTATATCCTGAGCAGCAAGAGAAACATCCACGTATGCATCACAACGGCTCTGGCAAGTTTGAATCAACATTCATTAATCTTACCATTCCCCAAAATAATTCTGTATTGCTTAACAGTCTGGCGGGCTCAAAATTGGG
>DATJHZ010000472.1:0-19449 GCA_035493595.1 Cyclobacteriaceae bacterium
ACTTGTTTCTCAAGTCCGGCTGTTGCCTTCTTAAATTCATCAATACCAATATGTTCATCTTTTAACAAACTCAATACAGCCTTTAGTGAACCTATAGGGCTGCGAAGATCATGACTGATAATGGAGAAGATTTTATCTTTGGTAAAATTCAGTTTCTCCATCTCATTACGCTCTGCAGAGATTTGACTGTTACTTTCCTCAATCATCTCCTGGTACCGGTTAGTCTCGCGGCGTAAAAAGTAAAGAATGATATAAAGTATGGTGAACGAAATAATAACCCTCACGATAAGTCCCACGTTGAGTTGTGCTACCTCCGGATGGTGATTCATAATGTTGATAACAGATACCAGGTAACAGCCTGCCTCAAAAAGAAAAACTGGCAGAATAACTCTCCAATCTTTAAATACTACAAATACAAACGCTGCACCTGAGAAGAGATATAACTCTGTACGAAAAGGCTCACCAAATTTTAAACTGTTTATGGTAACAACAATAGTCATTGAAAATAGAAGCAGGTAGCGACCTAAAACATACCATCCTATTCTGTTGAATAAAAAGAGTGCTCCATAAATGATAAGAGAAACAGCATGAAAGAGATTAGACCAGAGAATCTGTTCCGGGTTCTTGTGCTTATTCAGTACCAGTAAGTCAAGAAAAAAATATAGCAGTGTGAGTATCGAGGCTATTACCGTGACCTGGTTTGAAATCCTTATTCGGCTCCGGTCTGAAAATGGAAGTTCACTATAAACACCTATGTTGGAAACTCTATTCCACAATTCTAGCATGATATTACACGTTATCTCTATTTACAATTATAATGAATTTAATGTGGTTAGATAAGCACCACGCTAATAAGTTAGGTCGAAAAGATTTGTGATCAGATATGTTCACCTTTTTCAATTGCCTTTGTTATGGAGCTAACAACGGCATCTAATTTTTGGGTAGAGTCCTGCAGGCGCTCTGCTATATCGCGTGATTCCGGACTAAGAGGTTGCTTTGAAATCAGGTTGACTAAACCCAAAATACTTGCTACCGGCGCGCGTAGTTTGTGCGCATTAATGAAAGCATATTCTTCTAATGCTTTGTTTTTCTTTTCAAGTTCAATGGTACGTTCTTTCACCAGCACTTCAAGATTATCATTAATAATTTTGATTACTCCGGCCTGAGCTTGTATTTCTTCATTGCTGGCTTTTAAAGCAAGCCTGGTCTTTATTTCTTTTACGGTAAGATCATACCGTGTACGAATCTGAATCATCATAAAAATAGTTGAGGCTGCGAGAAGCAATCCTCCGTTAAGGAAAAACTGGTCAACATCAAGTTGCGGGTTTGTTCTTATGAAATAGAATGTAGCCAACGTAGAAACAAGTACAACAATTACAGAATAGATCAGGGGCCAGATCAGAAACATAGATGCGCCAATCATAAGCGCCATGTAGTTAAGGTTCTGTCCCAGAAAATTTGAGTTATCAATAAATCTGTAGATCAGGGCATTTTGAAGCGAGATCATAAAAAAAGTAATGACCACCATTAAATAAGATGGCAAACCCAAAAAATTACGACTGATAATCATGAGAAGGGTAACGAACGATACCATCAACCGAATACCAAGCACTAATTTCCAGTAAAGTGGAATATTGAGATAATCTGTGATGGCAAAAATGGGATCGAAAATAATGGCAACCCACAAAACCGTTATGTGATATTTTGAAGCGACCAGATCCAGTTCAGATTTCCAGGCTTCCGTTGAAACTCCGGAAATCAACTCGCGGATCACCACCATAGGATCTTTCTTCATATGCAACGATATCGTTTCGCGAAGTTTCAAAACTATAAAACCTACGTCTATTAATACATTATGGATTTCAAAAGTGATTAGAAACCATCCTTTTATTTAACAGACACCCTACTACTAAATATACTTAAAAAGACGCATTTTAGCATTAGTCGTTGGTCAATAGTCGATGGACTATAAAACTTTAATCACTGACGACTAATCATTAATTTAGAAGTCAAAACAAATAAACTATGCTAAATGTCAATAGACGGGTTGCCATCGTTGGTGGTGTCCGCATTCCTTTTGTAAAGTCATTCAAGGAATATTCACGCACCACCAATCAGGAAATGCTCACGGCAACCATTAATGCCCTGATCAAAAAATATAACCTGGAAGGTAAGCTACTGGGTGATGTTGTGTTTGGAGCTGTGATGCAAAGCTCTATTGAATGGAACATCAGTCGTGAGGTTGTGCTGGGAAGTTTACTTGATCATAGAACACCAGCCTTTAATGTTCAGCGTGCATGCGGCACCAGTCTTGAGGGCATAAATTTAATAGCGCTTAAAATAGCTTCAGGCCAAATCGATTCAGGCATTGGCGGTGGCAGTGATACGAACAGCGATTTACCTGTCATGGTAAAACGCGCGCTGGCATGGAAACTCATCGACATCAACAATGCAAAAAGTTTTGGTGAAAGATTATCATCCATTTTTAAGATACGACCTTCAGATCTAAAGCCTGCCTTCCCTGGAATAGTTGAACCTCGAACAGGTTTATCCATGGGGCAACATACAGAGAAGATGGTGAAGGAATGGAAAGTTACCCGTGCGGAACAAGATCAACTCGCGTATGAAAGTCACGTGAAAGCTGCACAAGCATATCGCGATGGATTCTATGCTGATCAGATCATCTCTTTTAAAAATGCTTCACGCGATACTATTGTCAGAGAAGATACGAGTATGGAAAAGCTGGCCAAATTAAAACCAGTATTTGATCGGTCCGACGCCGGAACTCTTACCGCCGGTAACTCTACGTTATTGTCTGATGGAGCGGCGGCTGTATTTCTTTCATCAGAAGATTATGCGCGACAAAACAATTTAACTGTGCAGGCATATTTTGCTGATGCTCAGGCAACAGCTGTTGACTATGTGCATGGTGCCGGACTACTCATGGCGCCCACGGTGGCCGTATCTCAACTACTGAAAAGAAACAACCTTACCCTACAGGATTTTGATTTCTACGAAATTCATGAAGCCTTTGCAGGTCAGGTTCTTTGTACACTTAAAGCCTGGGAAAGTAACGAGTATTGTAAAACTCAGCTCGGCCTTGATAAAACTCTGGGTTCAATAGACAGAAACAAGATGAATGTTAAAGGAGGAAGCCTGGCACTGGGTCATCCGTTTGGCGCAACGGGTGCACGTGTTGTTTCTACCATGGCCAAGATTCTTCAGGAAAAAGGAAAAGGTCGCGGATTGGTTTCTGTTTGTACTGCCGGTGGTATGGGTGTTGCCGCTATCATTGAACGATAACAGGCGTTGAATAATAGCCTGCTGCAACACTTCAAAATGTTTGTATCTTTAATCATCAAATCATTTTAAAAACTAACATGAAGAAGAAAATTTTTATAGGACTTGGCATTGTGCTATTGTTGGTCATTGCGTACGAGGGTTATCAGATTGCCACTACTAAATCGCATAGCCCGAGTGAGACAAAGGAATTCAGTTTCAATGGTGTTGATATGAAGGTTGTTTATTGCAGACCTTATAAAAAAGGACGCCTGATTTTTGGAGAAGGAAAAGATGGCGCTTTGTTGCCTAACGGTAAGTACTGGAGATTAGGAGCTAACGAGGCGACAGAAATCACCTTCACTAAAAATATCACCTTTGGTGGGCAGCCCGTTAACGCTGGTAGCTATAGAATGTATGCCGTTCCCAACGCAACAACATGGAAGGTTGCTTTAAATAGTGAGCTTGGAAAGTGGGGCGCATTTGAACCTGATCATGGATTAGACGTGTTAAGTGTTGATGTTCCTGTGCAGGATAATTTGCCTGAAACCGAGCAGTTTACAATAAACTTCACAAGTGACTCTACAACGTCTCACATAGATTTTATCTGGGATAAAACAAAGGTGTCTGTTCCTATTACTGCTCAATAAAATCTGCAAGCCGTGTTTCGATTTCTAAAGCGTTGGGTCGCCATTCCGTTAGGCATTTTGTTTTTTCTTGGTGCCGTGTATTGGATCATTGGTAAGATTCAATATCGCCTTAACGTAATGGATGTTGAAGATTACGAACCTATCTCGTCTCTCAAAGTACCGGAACATAAATCTACACATTCAAAATTTCCATTCATTGATGTACATAATCATCAGTGGACCATGCCCATACAAGATCTTGATAAACTTGTAGAAGACATGGATTTTTTGAATATGAAAATAATGGTTAACCTCAGCGGCTTTCGCGGAACTTACCTGGCATGGGCACTTGAGAATGTGAAAGAACACTACCCCAACCGGTTTGCCATTTTCATGAACATCGACTTTGAAAAGCTTGATGATGAAGGCTGGCCAACGGAGACCTTAAAGATGATGGAGCAGGCCGTTAAGGATGGCGTTAAAGGTTTAAAAGTTTACAAAAGTCTTGGCCTTACCGATAAAGACAACAACGGAAAAAGAATTGCTGTTGACGATCCTCGCCTTGATCCTATCTGGAAAAAATGTGGAGAGCTTGGCATTCCTGTATTAATTCATTCAGGTGAACCCTCACCATTTTGGAAACCTAAAGACAAATACAATGAGCGTTGGCTTGAACTGAAGCAGGAACCAAGCCGCTATAAATCACCCGATGAGAATCCATCTTTTGAGGTGATTATGGAGGAACAACATCACATGTTTAGAAAACATCCCGAAACAAAATTCATCGATGCGCACCTCGGTTGGTATGGCAATGATCTTGAAAGACTTGGCAACTTACTGGATAGCATGCCCAATGTTTATACAGAATTGGGAGCTGTGCTCGCTGAACTTGGACGTCAGCCAAGATTTGCCAGAGAGTGGATGATCAAGTACCAGGATCGGGTAATGATGGGAAAGGATACTTACAACAAGAAAGAATACTATACATACTTTCGTGTTCTGGAAACATACGATGAGTACTTCGACTATTATCGTAAACGCCATGCGCACTGGAAAATGTATGGACTGGGCTTACCTGATTCAGTACTACAAAAGGTCTATTACAAAAATGCCCTGAATGTTATTCCAGGGCTTGACAAGAGTTTGTTTGATAATGCTGTGAGATCTGAAAAGCAAGTGAAGTAACGACGCGTACTACTTCACTTCAATAGCTCTTTGTTCTTTATTACTTTTCATGGCAGTTTCAATGAGTTGAATAACCTGCATAGCTTGTTCAGGTTTTACAGCCAGGTCTTTGCCATCACGAATGCAGTCATAAATATTCTGATAGTAGCCCATGTAGTTTCCGGGTAGTGTTTCAATCTTTCCCTCAACATGCAAGCCGTTGATTTCAGTATTGAGTTTGCCCCAGTATTGTTCAGGCTCAGTGCCCCACCCTGCTCTGCCAGGAATTTGTCCCAGTTTTAAAGCCTCCTCTTGTGGATCAATTCCATACTTAACGAATGAACCTTTCACACCATGAATACTATATTGAGGTCCCTGTTCGCGCACGAGGTAACTCGACTTCACAATAACATTCAGATCTGGATAGGTTAAGCGTAAATCATAGAAGTCATCCACTTTACCGCCGGGACGTTGAATGCCTATTTTGGCATTGACTGCCTTGGGCATTCCGAAGAGAACAATAACCTGATCGAGCATGTGTGAACCAAGATTATACAAGATCCCAGAACCTGGCGCGGGTTCTTCTTTCCATGTATTGGGTGCAATATAATTTCGGAAGCGATCGTAGTGGGCTTCATATTCTACAACAGGCCCAAGCATACCATTCTCCATAACCTGGCGAACAGTGTTGAAGCCACCATCCCATCGGCGACTTTGAAATACGGAGAGTACTTTTCCAACTTTCTTAGAGACCTCAATCAACTGTTGAGCTTCTTCGACAGTATTGGTAAATGGCTTTTCTACGACAACATGTTTTCCTGCTTCGAGAGCACGCTTAGTATAATCAAGGTGCGTCTCGTTGGGCGTGTTAACAATAACGAGTTCTGTTTGATTGTCTTTTAGAACTTCATCCAGTGAACGGACTATTTTTATATTGGGATAACGATTCTTGGCTTTATCACCGCTTCGCTGCCATACTGTAGTAAGATCAAAACCAGGATGAGCTTCAAGCAAAGGAGCATGAAAAACTTCACCCGACATTCCATAGGATAGTATTGCTGTCTTAATAGGATTTCCCGTATTCATTCGTTGTTATTTTAACATGCTTATAATGCCCGTTTCAAGGCCCCGAAGTTCAGCCAATCCGCGCAAACGACCAATAGCAGAATAGCCAGGATTTGTCCTCTTATGTAAATCATCTAACATCTGATGACCATGATCTGGTCTGAAAGGTATCTGCTCATTACGACGTTGTTGCTCCTGAACAAGCGCCTTCATAACACCTGCCATGTCAACATCGCCTTCAAGATGATTGGCCTCAAAAAAATTACCATCTGCATCACGCTTCGTGCTCCGCAGATGAACAAAGTTGATCCGATTGCCCAGACGGTTTACCATGCCAACCAGGTCGTTATCTGGTCGAACGCCAAATGATCCTGTACAAAAACATAAACCATTTGATGCTGATGGGTAGGCTTGCAAAACACCAAGAGCATCTTTCTCCGTGCTCACTACGCGAGGCAAACCTAAGATGGGATACGGAGGATCATCCGGATGAATAGCCAGTTTAATGCCTGCGGATTCGGCAACGGGACCTATCTCTTTGAGAAAATAATACAGATTACTTCGAAGTTTTTCATCATCAATCTCCTTATACTGATCAAGCACATCTCTGAATTCTTCGAGAGAGTAGCCCTCCTCGGCACCCGGCAATCCTGCAATTATATTCTTCTGGAGCTTCACGGAATCTTCTTCAGAAAGACTATCAATAAACTTCTTGGCCTTCGTTATCCGTTGTTCATCGTAAGAAAGAACTGCATCCCGGCGTTTCAGAATATAGAGATCAAAGGCCGCGAAGGCCGTTGCATCAAATCGAAGAGCCAAACTTCCATTGTCAGTTTTGTAACTGAGATCTGTTCTCGTCCAATCGAGCACAGGCATAAAATTGTAACACACAGTCTTTATGCCTTGACGTGAAAGGTTTACAAGACTCTCTTTATAGTTATCAATGTATACCTTAAAATTACCGCGTTGCTTCTTGATGTCTTCGTGAACGGGCACACTTTCTACGACTGACCATGTCAATCCTTTCTCTTCAATGATCGTCTTCCGGCTCATGATTTCGTTTTCTGACCACGCCACACCATTCGATAAATGATGTAACGCTGTAACAATTCCACTTGCTCCGGCCTGGTTAATATCAGATAAAGATACCGGGTCAGCGGGCCCAAACCATCGCCATGTTTGCAACATCTTCTTCATAAATACACGTATTACTCTATGAAATATTCAGACTCACATGAAGCTTGCGTGAAATAATTTCGGTGTGAACTTATAAAAGTGCCAGAATATTCTTTAACTTTTGACTATAAAAAACAAAACTATTGCTATGGCAAAAAAAGTAAAGAAGGCAGCTAAGAAATCAAAGCCTAAAGCAGCGAAGAAAGCAGCCAAAAAATCAGCAAAGAAAGCAGCTAAAAAAGCTGTTAAGAAAGTAAAAAAAGCTTCTAAGAAAGTAGCTAAAAAGGCCGTTAAGAAAGTGGCTAAGAAAGCTGTGAAAGCTGTTAAGAAAGTAGTTGCTAAAAAGGCTGCACCTAAGAAAAAAGTTGTTGCCAAGAAGCCTGCTCCAAAACCAGCACCAGCTCCAACGCCAGTCCCTACACCGGCTACCCCTGCTCCAACATTGTTTGGCGACACAGAACCTAAAGCGCCTGAATCATCAAGTGATAACGGCTCTGGTTCTTCCATGTAGTTAAACACTATTACCATGATCAACAAAGCATTCAAGCGATGCCCATGCATCGCTTTTGCTTTTTTGTATCGCCTATAAATGCCCGAGTCCCTGCTCAGGGAACTTACCTCGTATCGCTCTGTAAAACCGGAGGATTTTCTCTAAATCATCTTCCATATCAGACGTTGGATAGAATTCTTCTGCGAATACAGCGCGCTTATTCTCATAGTCGAATCCAACCATGACTATCGGCACAGCAGCCTGTTTTGCTATGAAGTAAAATCCTGTTCGGAGTTTTGATACTCGCTTTCGTGTACCTTCAGGTGAAAGCGCCAGAACATACGTTTCGTGATCATTAAATAACGAAGCGATGGTCTCAACCATTTTATGATTGGAAGTTCTTTCAACAGGTGTGCCTCCAAGCCACCGAAAGAAAAATCCCCAGGGTGCTTTGAATAACTCAGCCTTACCCAAAAAATGTATGTGATGTAATCTGTACAAACTGCGATATGCAAGCCCTATCACAAAATCCCAATTGCTGGTGTGAGGGGCTACGATAAGAACGTATTTTGGTAAATGACTATAGGGATATTGAACGGTAGTCTCCCACCCTTTCCATTTCAAAAATATTTTCCAGCATGCACGAAACAAGATCGTATCATTCAAACAAAACGCTTCTGAATTTTCGGGGATCACCCAGAGTTTTGGAAACGCCTTTACTAACCGCTGTTAATGGCTGTTCATCGATGTGAACATTTACTTTGATTCGCGATTCGAATCGTTCTTTCAAGCCTCGTAAAAGAGCGCCACCACCCGTTACATAAATTCCGTTTTCATAAATATCACCAGCAAGCTCTGGTGAACATGACTCCATGGTCTGGACAATATTATATTCAATGGTGTTGAAGAATTTATCAAGGACGCTGGCAATTTCCTTATGACCAACATTTCTGCTTACCGGAATACCATCCTGGATGCTTTTACCCACAACCTGAACAGGCTCTGGCGGGAACTCAATATTTTCAAGAACAGCACCAACTTTGATTTTAATTTGCTCTGCTGTTTTTATGCCGATAGCCATACCATACTGCTTACGGAAATAATCCTGAATCTCCATATCAAAAGTATCGCCTGCCACTTTAACGGCATTAAAGGATGCAATACCTGAAAGTGATATCACAACAATTTCTGTAATACCTCCACCAATATCCACCACCATCTTACCATTTGGCTCAGCTATGTTCAGTCCCATTCCTAACGCAGCGGCCAGTGGTTCATATACCAAATGCGTATGGTGAGCATGAAACTGATCTAACGCCGAACGTAATGCCCGTCGTTCAACCTCAGTAGTAGCATAGGGAATTCCAGAGATAATATGATCATAACGTTTGATCATAGACGTCTCCGGAAAAGCTTGCTGCAGCATCGTTCGTATCATTTCACTTGCTGATTCAAAGTCTGCTATAACACCTCCACGCAGGGGCTTAACCGATTGAAGATCTTCATGTGTCTTCTCGAACATAGAGTATGCTGAATCACCAACAGCTTTCACTTGTTTGGTATTCTTGTTAAAAGCTATGTAAGAAGGTTGTGTCATCAGTATGGAATGCTGGTCATTAATCAACGTATTGGTGTTACCCAAATCCAACCCGAAACTCTTTTTCCTATAAAAGTTAAAATTGACCATCGCTCAAATATTTGATTTTGGTAAAAATCAAATATCGTAACTTATAAAAGTATAACAAACCAAACCTCCATCAATATCACTATGACAACAAAACCACAGAAATCAAGAAGAGACTTTATCAAGAAGGCAGTGGGCACCGCATTGTTCTCAGGTGTTGCTCCTGCTATTTTAAAAGCTAAGCCAGGCAACATTATAGAGCTGGAGCATAAACCTATCGCATCAAAATACGCTGCTAACGATCAGGTAAACATTGCTGTCATCGGCATGGGCATTATGGGCTTTAGCAATCTTGAAACATCTATAAAAATACCCGGAACAAAACTGGTAGGTGTCTGCGACTTGTATAATGGTCGACTTGACCACGCAAAAGAATTATACGGCAACGACATCTTCACCACAAAAAACTATAAGGAGATTCTGGATCGAAAAGATATTGATGCCGTATTCATTGCTACTTCTGATCACTGGCATGATCATATTTCTATTGATGCCATGAGCAAAGGCAAACATGTGTATTGTGAAAAACCTATGGTGCACAAACTTGAAGAAGGCGCTGAAGTTATCGCCACACAAAAGAAGACAGGTAAAGTATTTCAGGTGGGAAGTCAGCGGGTGAGTTCTATCGCAACAGAAAAAACAAAACAACTTTATGAGTCAGGTGTTATTGGTGAGTTAATATTGGTTGAAACTTTTAACGACCGTCATAGTGGCAATGGCGCATGGCAATATTCAATACCAACTGATGCAAGTCCCGCTACTGTTGATTGGGATAATTTTTTAGGTGACGCACCGAAAGTAGCCTTCGACCCTGTTCGCTTTTTCAGATGGCGTAACTACCAGGACTATGGAACTGGTATTGCCGGCGATCTCTTCGTGCATCTGTTCTCAGGTGTTCATACTGTTCTAAGTTCAAAAGGACCAAACCGTATTTATGCTTCCGGTGGCTTGCGCTATTGGAAAGATGGTCGTGATACGCCTGATATTATTACAAGCGTTCATGATTACCCTGCAACTGATAAACACCCTGCCTTCAACTTGCAGATGCGTGTGAACTTTGCCGATGGCAGCGGCGGAGGTGAATTACTAAGACTGGTTGGCACAGATGGTGTGATTACCATGGGCTGGGATTTTGTAAAAGTAAAACGAAATAAAACTTCAAAAGCTCCAGGTTATGGCGGGTGGGATTCCTTTAACACATTCACTGATGCTCAGCAAAAAGAATATGAGAAATGGTACAAGGCTCATTATCCGTTAGACAAACCCGAAATGGTTGAGCCCGAAATGGAGTACCACACTCCCAAAGGCTACAGCGCAAACCTAGATCATCACATGAGTTTCTATGCAGGCATACGCGAAGGCAAAGCCATAAAAGAAGATGCACTATTCAGCATGCGTGCGGCAGGCCCGGCACTGGCTACAAACAAAAGTTACTTCGATAAGAAAGTAATCAATTGGGATGCTGAGAATGCGAAGGTGATATAGCCAGTCATCAGTCCATAGTCAATAGTCCATGGACTGATGACTATGGACCATCGACTAATTCACTACTGCCTTGACAGATGGTGACGGTGACGGCGCAGGTGTATCTGGATAATCAAAGAGACCATGTTCTTTGATGGCTTCTTCTACTTTGTGAGGCACAAATTTTTCCCATCCTGGTTCACCTTTCTTAATCATGGCCAGTACATTATCTGAAATGATATGAAGGTTCTTCGCGTTAGCATCATTGATGTCTTCCATCTTGTTGTTATCCATCAGATAACGGAAGAGATTTTTGAGATTATCAGGCAAGGTGTTTTCAAAATCCTTCAACGTGAATAACTCGTCTGAATCTTTTCTTGCTGCCGGATAAATATAAAGTTTTACGTTAGAGCCGAACAATGATGCAAAGCACTCAAGAATACCACCACGTGTATTTTCATAGGTCTTCTCATCAAAGATTTTTTGCAGGGCGTAAATGCCGAGGATGATTCCTATCTTCTTACCCTTGGTGAGCTTGGACAAATAATCTACCAGGCGATAATATTCAAAGTAGTTTGATATCAATACGTTTTGACCGAGTGAACAGATTATATCGGCCCGGTATAGAAAGTCTTTTTCATCAATGCTGCCGTCCGAACTTAAATCGTTAAGCGTTAACTCTGTAACAGCAATGATTTTAGAGCGGTCAACATCAGGTTCTTGCTTGAAGTGTCTTCGTGAGGTTAACATCATGTCAACATTAACATGTGTTACTGGTCTGAATCTACCGCGAAGTACAAGTACATTCTTTTTATATAATTCATCTGATGGCTGCATCACTTTGCCATCGGGACCAAACATGGCAGCTTTTGTTAAGCCATTCTTAACCAGCTTCAATGCCATCAGGCGATTATCAACATGTTTAAAGTCAGGACCTGTAAGTTGAAACATATCAATCTCAATACGGCGAGTGGTTAGTCCATCCATTAAAGACAGTAACATCTCTTCCGGATCGCTGATAAACATACAGGAATACAGCATGTTAACACCTACTATTCCAAGTGCATATTGTTGTTGAAGTGGATCATTATCGTAGAGCTTTACGTGAATGATACAGTCGTTGGGTTCGGTCTGTGGCTTTAATTGAAAGCGTAATCCTATCCAGCCATGACCCTGGTTAGTACGTTCAAAATTTAGAATCTCAACAGTATCTGCGAAAGCAAAGAAGCGAGTGGTTTCAATCCGGTGGGGTAAGCGTTCAGGCAGGAGAACGTATTCATGATCCAGCATGCGCATGAGACGATCTTCACAAACGTAGCGCTCGCAATACCCGTAGATAGCATCACTAAATTTCATGTCGTAAGCCGACATGGTTTTGGCAACTGTGCCCGATGCGCCTCCTACTTTAAAGAAATTGGCTGCTACTTCCTGCCCCGCACCAATCTCAGCAAACGAACCATAAATAGCTTTGCTCAAGTTAATGCGTAAAGCTTTCTCTTGTGTTGTTAATTTTCTGAATTCTTCCATACCCTCAATCTGTTGTTAATTTAAATCAATTCAACGATATGTAAACCACTTTTTAAGAATTAAGGTTTAATTAAGGTTTAGAGTTTAGTTTAATGACAATTCACACGATAGCGAATACGTAAAATCAAGGTCTTGAGTTTATACGCTTATCATTAGTTTTGTGAGCTAACAATTTTAAGAATGCGTAAAAAACTGGGTGAAAAGGAAGGCGAACGTAAAAAATTCAAAGCAATCTTTAACCGGCTTGGTAAGAAAGTAAACTTTAAAGGGTATTCGGAAGACACTATTCTATTAACAGACGTTACAGATGTAGAGTCAAACAAAGTACTGACTGATCATATCTGGTTTGGATACACAAAAGGCTTTGAGGCCATCAAACTAACCAAAGGAACTTGCATTGAATTTGAAGCCCGGGTTGTTACCTATCGCAAGGGTTATGTTAACTCGAAATACAAAATCAATAAACAAACCGAAGACTTTAAGTTAAGTCATCCCACTAAAATCAAATGCATCGATCCCGAAGTCAAGCCTCACCCTCAATCCCTCTCCGGAGGAGAAGTATGACTTCAGCTATATGTTATGGGCAAGCCTTACATAAACTAGTTACCACCTCTCTAAATTTTCCCTCCTGATTCAGGAGGGACCGTCTCGACATAAGTCGAGACAGGGTGGTTAATCTGCGTTTTATTTTTCTGTATGCAACACCCTGCACGAATGTGTTAGTATCTTCTGAGTGATGTATAGATTTCAAAAAACTTGTAAGGCAATAAGTAAATGAAAAGCGACCACCCTGATTCTGCTTCACGCAGAATCTGTCCCTCCTGAATCAGGAGGGAAATTGTTTATTTCAATTCGTTGATCTCTCCAAAGGCTACACGAAAGCAATTCCACGGTGTATTGGTCTCAGAACCAGGACCTTTCTTCCTCCCATAAAAACCATCCATAAAAGAACCTGCATCTGACCATACGGTTTGAACAATTCCCTGATAGTTGTCTTTCATTTCATTAGTCGCATCTTTTCTGAAGCTAACCATGTCGTGAACCTGGGCAACTGCTACTGTTGGATTTCGCCAGGGACAGGTAGCAACTTTTAAACCTTTCATGGCAAAATAAACAGCCGTCTTATCAGGTCTTTCATAATGCCAGTCACAGATCATAACATCTTTGGGAATCAGATCAATAGCCCGGTAAGTATTGTTAAAGCTTGCCTCCCACATACCCATACCGGTTGTCTTACCATCCAATAACCTGTCACCCCAGATCCATAGCTTTCTTCCTTTTCCTTTTAAATGATCGTTGATGGTTCGCACTTCGTTAGCAAACAATTCAGCTTTGTCGCGACCTCCACAACGAGGACATTTATCATCGCCGATATAAAACACTTCATCAAGGCCAGCATGAAAAGCCGAGGCTTCAAACACATCGCAGATTTCATCTACCAATGAAAATACGATAGTATGAACATCGGGATGAAGTGGACAATAACTCTTGCAGTAAAGACCATCTTCATTAGGCCATTCGTATTTAGCAGGCATCTTTACACCTGGCGTCTCGTCAAATTCAGGATGGACTTTCAGAAGATTACCCGTTCTGGATGCCCACGATTGATGACCTAATAAATTTATCTGTGGAATGATTTTAATATTCAATGCCTTACATGCCTTAACCAGTTTTTGAACATCTGATTTCGATAATGCAATACTATCTCTCAGAGCGGGCTGGCTTTCAAATTGATAATTGTATTCAACACGAAGAATCAATGTGTTGACATGACGGGGACCAAGTTCTTCTTTTATAAATTTTAAAAAGTTATCCAGTTGTGAAGGCACCGGTGCTGAAATGCAAAAACCACGAACAGGTAATTTATCATCAAGCGAGGACTGAGCTTGTAATCTTAATGTTGT
Organism: Cyclobacteriaceae bacterium; assembly: GCA_035493595.1. Taxonomy (GTDB): domain Bacteria; phylum Bacteroidota; class Bacteroidia; order Cytophagales; family Cyclobacteriaceae; genus DATCRE01. The sequence continues at coordinate 14,383 of DATJHZ010000472.1, forward strand.
TGATAGTGTAATGAGTATGGCAATCAATCTTATACAGTGATGCATGTTGTTTTTTTTTCAACTAGAATTTTATTCGCGACAAATTGATTGCTTTTTACAAAACCGGTAACATAGCTCCATGAACCTTAAAATCTATCATCTTGGATTGAACACTTTTGTTAAACAACAATCAGGTGTAGCTTGCGTTATTTAGTGCACACATCTATTTTCCATTTCATGAAGATTGCTATTCAAAGTCTTATCCTGTTTTTTGTTTCTGTTCCGCTATTGGCTCAAAAGGAAGTGCGTACCTATTACAATCCTGGTCATCAGCTTCAGGAAATCTATTTTACAGCAGATGGTGGCGAGACTATGGTTGGCAAATACCAACGCTTCTATGAAAATGGAAACCCAATGATGACTGGTAATTTTGATGACGGTCAAAAAAACGGACTGTTTTCAGAGTATCATGAAAATGGTAAACTCTCCAGGAAAATAGTCTATGTCAATGGTCTCCGTCATGGCGCCGTAGAGGTTTTCAATGAAGAAGGTAAACCTATTCAAAAAGCTTATTATCAAAATGATATCCTGGTTGATAGCATCGACATCTATTTCGATAACGGAAATGTAAAGGGTAAAACCTTTTTTGTAAAAGGAAAGCCAGAAGGCATTGTAAAAGAATATTATCCCGATGGAAAATTAAGGAAAGAGATGACTTACAAAGATGGTAAGCCAAATGGAAGCACACTTACTTTCTTTAATGATGGAAAGATTGAAACAGAGAGCTTCTATAAAAACGGAGTATTGTCTGGCTCATACAATACATATTTTGATAACGGCCAGATAGAAACCAGTTCCGTCATGGCCGAAGGAACAAAAAATGGAAAATTCAAAACTTACGATAGAGATGGTCATCTTATAACCGATGGCAACTTTGTGCGCGGTAAACTTCATGGCGAGAACGTGGGCTACTTCACCGATGGATCTATCCGACACCGGTCTAATTATAAAGACGGAAAGAAAATCGGAACAAACCTTGAATACTATCCTGGCGGAAAAATTAAAACCAAAGAGATTGTTCTATCAAACGGAATTGATCTTACCCAAACCAACTACTCCGAAAGTGAAATTATTCTCTCTGAAAAGAAATTCAGAAATGAAAAGCTTCATGGCATCAGCACCTATTATTTTGAAGATGGAAAAACTCCCAAAGTCCGCGAGGTTTATGATCAGGGCAAACTAACCGGCATCCGCACCTCCTATTTCGCTTCAGGTAAAGTTGCCCGTGAAGAAACTTACAAATTCAACCTGATTACGGGTCCGGTGAAAACATTTTATGAAAGCAACGGATTGGTCGAATCGCTCAGCGAATACCGATCAAGCCGTAAACAAGGCCCTTTTGTATCCTATTATGAGGACGGAAAAGTTAAAGAAGAAGGCAATTATGCCGCCGATAAAAAACAAGGTACCTGGAAAGCGTACGATGAGAAGGGAAATTTGACAAGAACACTTATTTTTAGGGCCGGAAATCTGGTAGAACCCCAGGACGGAAAAAAATAATGCAAGCAATCAGAGAAACCAAATTCAAATTTCCCGGACAAACGGGATTCTACAGCGGAAAAGTTCGTGACGTTTATTACTTCGGCGACTTCATGGCCATGGTTGCCACCGACCGGATTTCTGCATTTGATGTCATTCTACCAGAAGCCATCCCTGATAAAGGAAGGGTGTTAAACCAGATTGCAGCTTTTAATCTCAATGCCACAAAAGACCTGGTGCCTAACTGGGTCATCTCAACACCAGACCCTAACGTTACCATTGGTTTCCAATGCGAACCTTTTGCTGTTGAAATGGTGGTGCGCGGATACCTGGCAGGTCACGCCTGGCGCGAGTACAAAGCCGGCAAGAGAACACTCTGTGGTGTGGCATTGCCTGATGGGCTCAAAGAAAATGACAAGCTCCCCACACCTATCATTACCCCAACCACTAAAGCCAAAGTTGGTCATGATGAAGATATTTCAAGAGAAGCTATTTTAAGCCGTGGCATTGTTACGCCAAGCGATTATAAAACACTTGAAGATTATACATTCAAACTTTTTGCGAAAGGAACTGAACTGGCAGCAGAACGCGGTTTGATATTGGTTGATACCAAATACGAATTTGGTAAGCACAATGGAAAGATTTACCTGATAGATGAAGTTCATACACCAGACTCATCCCGCTATTTTTATAAAGAAGGATATGCCGATCGCCAGAATAAAGGCGAGGCGCAAAAGCAATTATCAAAAGAGTTTGTGCGTCAGTGGCTCATTGAGAATGGGTTTCAGGGAAAAGACGGACAGAAGGTGCCAGAGATGACAAAAGAAATAGTTTCCTCTATATCAGCACGATACAAAGAGCTTTACCAGCAGGTTCGTGGAGAATCGCTGAACGAAATTGATTACAACGCCATTCTTTCACGGGTGGAACAAAGCATCCTCAATTCGATAAAATCTCTTACCTTAGCCACCACGAAGCAATAAAGTAGTCCTAAACAATTATTATGAAGTATACCATCGATAAGCAGGAAAAGTACAGCTTATTACGCCTACACGAAGAAAAACTGGATTCGAGCGTTGCTCCCAGCCTGAAGTCAGAACTGATAACGCTCCATGCCGAAGGAGTTCGTAACATCATTCTGGATCTTTCTGAGGTTAAGTACACCGATTCATCAGGACTGAGTGCATTGCTGGTAGGTAATCGCATTGTACAGGAAGAAGGAGGCATATTTGTACTTTCAAGCCTTTCTGATCACACCATGAAACTTATCAAAATCTCTCAATTGGATAGTGTGCTTAACATTCTGCCAAAAGTAGAAGAGGCTATTGATGCCGTATTCATGCATCAGATTGAAAAAGATCTTAAAGATTCTGACGGGAATTAATAACCCATTAAAACGCTTATAAGCAAAATGACCAAAATTCAACAATGGATTTTGGTCATTTGCATTTAGTAACATTGTAATTATAGCTATTGAACTTCTCCATTACCATATTAGGTTCCAGTGGTGCCATGCCGGCCTACGGAAGACATCCCTCCGCTCAACTCGTTGAAATTCAAAACAGATCTTTCCTGATAGATTGTGGTGAAGGAGTTCAGATGCAGTTAATGCGCTACCAGGCCAACACGCATCGGATCAATCACATTTTTATCAGTCACTTACATGGCGATCATTACCTGGGGTTGATGGGTTTGATTTTCACCATGCACCTACAACGCCGAACCAACGACTTACACATTTACAGTCATCGTGGTCTGGATGAAATTATAACAACGCAGTTTAAGTACTCCCGCTCATGGCCCAACTATAAAATTGTTTTCCACCGCCTTGAGAAAGATAAACGCGAAATCATTTTTGAAGATGATGCAGTAACGGTTGAGACTATTCCATTGAAGCACAAAATACGTTGCTCAGGTTTTCTGTTTAAAGAAAAACCAAAGCCGCGGCGGATCGATAAAGACAAAATCCCTGCAGGATTTCTTCTGCAAAATATGGCTGCCCTCAAAAGAGGCGAAGATATTTTAGATGAGTCAGGAAATCTGCTTTATAAGAATACCGATTATACCATTCCGGCAAGACGATCCAGAAGTTATGCATATTGTTCAGACACGGCTTATCTTGAAAGAATGATTGAACAAATCAAGGGAGTTGATTGTCTTTACCATGAAGCTACCTTTATACTTGAAGATGAATCTAAAGCACTTGAAACACAACATAGCACAGCCCAACAGGCAGCCAGCATTGCACGGCAAGCCAACGTTGGAAAATTATTGCTGGGACATTTCTCAGCACGTTACAAAGAACTCACGGAAGTGTTAAACGAAGCAACGCCAATATTTACAAATACCGCACTCGCCCTGGAAGGCGAAACCTTTACAATTGCTGAATAATATTTAAATTACCATAATGGAACAACCCATTGACTATAAGAAGAACAGGCTCTTCATCATTCTAAGCGGAATATTTCTAACGAATGCTATTGTCGCCGAAATCATTGGCGTAAAGATCTTTTCCGGTGAGGCAACACTCGGATTAAATCCAGCCCACATCAACATACTCGGATTTACATTGGATTTTAATCTGACTGCCGGTGCTATCATCTGGCCTTTTGTTTTTATAACAACCGACATCATCAATGAGTATTTCGGTAAAGAAGGTGTTCGTCGCATCAGCGTTCTTACAGCTTGCCTTATCAGCTATGCGTTCTTGATTATTGCCGTAACAACTCTCCTTCCCGCTGCAAAATTCTGGCTTGACATTAACAGCACCGATGATCACGGAAATCCGTTTAACATAAACTTTGCGTTCAAAACCATTTTTAGACAAGGTCTTGGTATTATTATTGGCTCGTTAACAGCTTTTCTTATTGGACAATTCCTGGATGTATATGTATTCCATCAACTGCGTAAAATAACCGGGCATAAATTAATCTGGCTCCGCTCTACCGGTTCAACATTAGTATCGCAGCTCATAGACAGCTTCGTTGTTTTATTTATAGCTTTTTATTTTTTCGGAAACTGGTCTCTCAACCAGGTGCTCTCGGTTGGCATCATCAATTACATATACAAGTTTGCCGTTGCCATTTTATTAACACCTTTGATTTACCTCGCACATTATATTATTGACAATTACCTCGGCAAAAAAAATGCTGATCAGATCATTGAAGAAGCTGCATCGAAGAGCAATTCGTTTCTTTAGTCGTTATAGTTATCAGTTAATCGTTAATTATCAGCAGTCAAATGACTGTTAGTTCATTGGCAATCGTACTTCGTAAATCATAATTCGTAAATTGATCAGGTATGTCAATAACAAAAGAAGCTGAATTAATCGGCATGAAAAAGGCAAGTGAAGCTGTTGCTTACACGCTGAAGGAAATGAGAAACTATGCTCAACCCGGCATGACGACCAAACAATTAGACAACTATGGTGGACAAATCCTTAATGATTTAGGAGCAAAATCAGCCCCAAATTTAACGTATGGTTTTCCGGGTTGGACTTGTATAAGTATAAACAATGAATTTTGTCACGGTATACCGTCATACAAGACA
>DATJHZ010000473.1:0-5250 GCA_035493595.1 Cyclobacteriaceae bacterium
AGCTGAATTCATCAGCTCTAAGCCTAATACCAATGCAATAGCTAAGAGAACGACAAACCATTCAGTAATTGTAATTTTATAATATAAGCCTGCCGTTATTACGAGTAAACCCGTAGCAAATTGAATTTTGAAATTGCGTTCAGTTCGAAGAGCAGTAACTATACCCTTTAATGCAAATCCAAAACTTTGAAAGAAATTTTTCATTATAAATCCTTTACTATCTCAAGTAACAGCGCATCAGAATAACTATCCTCGTCCCTCACAAAACCCAGATACTTCTCTGCTTCTGTTAACGCGTAATGTAAATTAAAATTATTTTGTGGCATAAAGTAAGCAATGCTCTGATCTTTCATTCGCTGTGCCAGATATTCCTGCTCCGTTTGACCAGGCGTTGGTATGAAGATCGCTCGTTTACCAAGCCTGAAAAGGTCCATAATGGTGCTATAACCTGAACGTGAAATAACAAGCGCTGATTCCTGAATTGCTTGTTGAAGTTCCCGGCTTCCCAAAAAATCTACTACTTCAAAAGACTCTGTTACTTTGATGGTATTGTTTCCCACCACTCCTCGAACTACCAATACTTTTTTATTAGCATCATGAAGCTGCTGCAATATTATTTCCTCCAGCAAGGAACGCTGAGGTTCTGGTCCGGATAAAAGAATCAGAACATCATACTTGATAGATGATTCAATAGTTTCTGAAAAACGAGATAACGGCCCGGTATAGTTAGCTCTTATAGCAGAATTACATGAGAGTATTCCTGACAATAAATGTTCTTCTGTATCAGGAATCAGGCAAGCCTTAAATTTATTTATCTGGCGGGTATTGAAATAATTAACAATTGAAGACATCCATTTCCATCCCGCTGGCATGATGATATTGGTCTGATGGGTGATGAAGAATGATGGAACTTTTGATGACCAGCAGCCATAGCGATTATCAGAAATAACCATGTCAATTTTCTCATCGACAATCAGTTGCTGAAGATTTTTATGTTCATTTCTTATTGCTCTTATAAACTTTAGAAGTTGCCTGGCCATTTGCCAAACCATGGAACCAGAGGCGTAAGAAGGATTATACGCGGGAAGTGTGAATGTTTTAACCTGAGGAAATTCCTGTTGAAGTAAACCAAGTGAATGACCACTACCAGCAATAATAACCTCAAATCCTCTAGCTAGAAAAATGCGAATGATTGGTATGCAGCGAGTAGCGTGTCCAAGTCCCCAGTCAAGCGGGGTTATTAAAACACGCTTCGTATTCATGGGTTAGTTATTTTCATCCGGGAAGAGATTTGAACACATAGCCTCGTTCTGAAAAATGCTCTATGAAACGAGGTAACGTAAAGGCCATGTTACGCTCTGCCTTATAACTATCGTGAAAAACAATAATTGATCCAGGGCGAGTAGTATTGACGGTATTAAGAAGGCAAACATGCGGTGCTACGGCCGGACTATAGTCGCGCGATAAAACGTCCCACATAACAATTTTACGACCATTCAAAGCCTTAATCTGTTGCGCGGTTATTCTTCCGTAGGGAGGCCTGAAAAGCGCTCCGTTATGGTGAGGTGCCTGCTTCATAATTTCTTCGTCACAAAGTCTTGTGTTCTCAAGATAATGATCTGTCTTGTTTTTCCAGCCATTAAGGTGATTGAAAGTATGATTGCCAACAGCGTGACCGTCGGCCAGAATCTTTTGAAAGATATCAGGGTGCTTTCGGATATTATCGCCAATGCAAAAAAAAGTGGCTTTAGCCTTCAGCCTGTCCAAGGTATGAAGTACAAATTCTGTTGCTCCTGGCACAGGGCCATCATCAAAAGTGAGATACAACTCCTTATTTGCCGATGGCATACGCCAAACTAATGAAGGATAAATCCAGGGAATGAAAAAGGGGGTTCTGTAAATCATGATTCACCCTTCAATTCTCTTAAGCGTCGGCTTGTAACCTCAGCTGCATTAAATTTGAGAAGATATGTAAACAAGACATGCGTTGGGAGCTCCCTTCTTCCAAAAAATTACCCAACCCGGCACGATAAGATCGTAATATCATCATGGTAAGCATTTCTTCCTTTGAAATTATCCAGATCAACAATGATATCCTGATGTATGGTTTTAAGATCTTTTGTATAAGTATCGGGTCGAGAGAAGTATTCTATAAGAGTTTCTGTGCCATACTCTTTCTCACTCTCATTGATCGTTTCCGTGAGGCCATCGGTATAGCAGAATAACAAGAAGTCTTCCAAGCCAGTTACAAAGCCTTCATTTAAAAATGGCAGTGGGTGCATGGCGCCCAAAACGGTTGAGCCTTCTTCGAGTAACCTTATTCCGTTTTTCTTGTCAATCAGAATCGGAGGATTATGACCTGAGTTAACATACACCATTGTCTTTAAACGGATATCATAAATCGCTGCAAAAAAAGTTATAAATTTCTCTCCTTTAGTATTCTCGAGAACCTGAAAGTTTAAAGCTTCAATAATATCAGTAAGGTTAGGCGTCTGCCTTAACAAGGTACGCAATGAAGCCTGAAAATTAGACATCATCAACGCTGCCGGAATTCCTTTACCACTAACATCAGCAACACAAATCAGAAATTGATTTTTATTGATTGGTATATAGTCATAGTAGTCACCTCCTACCATATCATGTGGTAAGTAACTCGCCTCAATTTTTAGTAATTCAGTATTTGGTAATTTCTCAGGGAAGAGAAACTGTTGAACATCACTGGCAATTTCCAGCTCTTTACGAAAAGCCTCTTGCTCTAATTGCTTCCTTGCCAGTTTCTTATTTTCGATAGCAACAATAATAATATTGCTTAATGCCTGAATAAATTTTATGCCGTCTTCATTTTCATAGCGCGGATCGTTAGGATTTAATCCGCCAACAAAAACCAATGCCAATGTGTTTTTCTTATGTGATACCGGAATGACAATTGTAAACTCACTGAAGTTGCTATGACCGAAATCTTTCAATTGTGTAATCTCAGTAATATTCCGAAATGGTTCTGGTAAGATAACTTTAGAAAAATTCACCTGCGTTCCAAAGTGTACTTTACAGTTCCATCGGTCATCCAAAACAAAGAGTGCAAGCTTGGTAATGTTGAGGTTTGAACGTAGTGTAAAGTTGTAAATCTTATAAAGCGATTCCTCCGATACATTATCGTTAATAGACTGAGTAATCTCGAGCAAAGCATTTAGCTCAAGTTCCTTGATTTCAAATTTACCTTGTAATGTCTGCTCAGTCATTACCGTAAAGTTAATCGATATATGCTAATGATAAACAGGCTTGGAGTGAATTGATTTCAATTTTCTGCCCTTCCATTCAAAAGATTTAAAATTAGAGATCAATCCAATGTAAACAACGTAAACCGGATAAATTAACTGTAAGAGAATGAAGTTCAACCATTTCCACTTGTTCCCTAAAAAGTTGTTCACTTGTTTGAGAAATAGAAGCTCCAATAAAATTTTGACAATCCATATTAAAATCAAAAAAGCATTGGCAAATCCAGCAACAATCAGAATAAATGTTGCTATTACACTAAGTTGAAAAACAAAAATAAAGATGGCCAGCAACTTACTGTTCAAGCTTTGATTATACTTCCACTTACCAGCCCAACGTATCCGTTGATGTAATAGATCCTTGATTGTTTCTGTTGCCTGAGTTGTAACTACTGAAGCCTTGCTATTTAAAAAGCAAATTCCTTCAGGATACATTGTTGCAACTTTGCGCAATAGAAACTCATCATCACCTGATGGAATATGTATGTGATCATCATATCCACCTGCTTCTTCGAAGATCTCTTTTCGGAAAGCCAGGTTCGCACCATTACACATTGTTGGAAAACCGAGCTTTGCAGTTGCCGCGCCTGATCCAATCAGGCTACTAAATTCCAGCTGTTGCAAGGATGAGAAAAGTGCATCATTGCCCTTTATTCTCACGCCACCAAAAGCAAGCTTAATGTTATCATTTTGAAAAGCATTATTGATGACTTCTAACCATCCAACATCGACGGCGCAATCAGCATCAATAGTAACAATGATCTTTCCAGAAGCTGCTGCAATGCCTGTTGACAGCGCCTGTTTTTTTCCATTTCCATTACTATGCAAGACTTTGATTTTCTCATCAAATACAAAGTCTTCCGCCATGGTAAATGTATTGTCATCAGAATGATCGTCAATAACTATAACTTCGTAAGAAGGATAAGATTGAAGTTTTAAATTTTGAAGCAACGAGGCAATGTTTGTCTCTTCATTTCGGGCAGGCACAAGAATGGAAATGAAGTGATTAGTTTTATGAGCTTTAGTAAAGAAAGAATATTGCATTGCCCTCCTCCATCCTATGATTAGCATTATCACCAGGATACAATAGAATAAAAAAAGAAAGGCAATAAATGTGCTCATCTATAAACAAAAATACCCCTTTTAAGTCTTCTTTAAAACACAGTGGTTTTTCCAACATACTATTAAATTTATAACGTGTCATCATAAAGATTTGCTCGTTTCCTCATTTAACTCTTACTTTATCACTTATGACGAAAGTGGTTAAAGAAAAAATTATTCTCGGACTCGATCCAGGCACAACCGTCATGGGGTATGGCATCATAATCATTCGAAAACCCAGAATAGAACTCTTGCAATTTGGTGTAATTCACTTAAGCAAATACGAAACTCATGAATTAAAGCTGAAGAAGATCTTTGAGCGTGTGCTGAGCCTTGTGGACGAATTTAATCCTGATGAAGTTGCTCTTGAAGCTCCGTTCTATGGAAAGAACGTCCAGTCTATGCTCAAACTCGGGCGAGCGCAGGGCGTTGCTATGTCAGCTGCATTGTATCGTGAAGTTCCCATTACTGAGTATGCTCCAAAAAAAGTAAAGCAGTCCGTTACTGGCAATGGAAATGCATCTAAAGAACAAGTGGCTAAAATGCTGATGACGTTGTTTAACCTAAAAGAGATGCCAAAACTTTTTGATGCTACTGATGCGCTGGCTGTGGCAGTCTGTCATCATTTTCAAAATGGATTGGATAAACCGAAGGCTAAGTCGTGGGAATCGTTTATTAAAGACAATCCAAGTAAACTAAAGAAATGACTTACTTAATCTTTAAAAAATAGATTATTCAAAGTCTTTATATACTTCAAGCAATTGCTTGCTTTCTATTTCCCAGTTATATTTTTCGAATATAAGTTTCTGTCCACGTTTTCCCATAGCTTCGGCCTCATCTGTATTCTGAAAAAGCCAGACGATTGCTTTCGCGATTT
>DATJHZ010000474.1:0-15088 GCA_035493595.1 Cyclobacteriaceae bacterium
GTCACGATATTTTGTATTAAAGAATTATTGCAGACTTTCATGCACGAAATTGAGTTGACTGTAGAAATTAAACCTGATTTTATGATTCACAAGTTTGTGGTGGTTGACGATGATCCGGACGATGTGGACCTTTTTTTGGAAGCAATTTCAGAGATTAGTCAAACTATAACTTGTCTTTCGGCCAAAGATGGCAGAGACCTGCTGGGCAAGTTAGCATCGGGCGAAATTATCAATCCTGACATAATATTTCTTGATGTCAATATGCCAGACATGAATGGCTGGGAATGTCTGGCAAATCTTAAAAGTAATGCTGATTTCAAGTCGCTGCCCGTGATTATGTACTCCACTTCATCAGCAAAAAAGGACGCAGAAAAGGCGCTTGAACTGGGTGCGCTTGGTTTTTACGAAAAGCCAACCAGTTTCCTAATTCTAAAAGAGTTTCTGAAAATATTAGCATCAAGCACAAATTTGGATGAGAAATCCGTTCAGACACTGGCCAAAGATTGTGGCCGAAATCAAAAGTTTTTTGTTTAAAATTTGATGCCTCGAACACTGGCATCATTTTTCTTATCTGCCCTTTGTCATTGAAGTTTCAATAGAATACAATTTGTTAAATACTTGCTTATTGTCTCGCTAACTTTATCAATGATAAACTTGACAAATGAAGAAAGATCTCCTAGATAAGAAATTTTTAATTCCACAGTTCGAGTCAGATAATGGATCTTCCGATCAGGCATTAAGCCTCAGCGAAGAACACTTCCAGAAGATGATTAGTGAAGTGGAAGATTATGCCATCATTCTTCTCGATCTGGAAGGACAAATTATGTCCTGGAATAAAGGTGCAGAAAGGATTAAGGGCTATAACTCAAAAGAAATTATTGGGAAAAGCTTCAAATTATTCTATCCAAAAGAGGACAAGGAAAACGGATTGCCTGATACCCTTATCATGGCTGCACGAGAAAATGGCAAAGCTATTCATGAAGGATGGCGGCTAAGAAAAAATGGTACACGATTTTGGGGAAACGTAACGTTAACAGCTATCCACAATGACGAAGGTAGCATTACAGGTTATTTAAAGGTCACCCGCGACTTAACCGAGAGAAAAACAGCCGAGGATAAGAATCACAATTACACAGAGGAGCTTCAACAAAAAAATGAGGCCTTACGAAAAAGTGAAGAGCGCTATCACAGAATGATTAGTGAAGTAAAAGACTACGCAATCATTCTCCTTGATAAGGATGGACTAATATTGGATTGGAATAAAGGAGCTGCGCAATTAAAGGGCTACAAAGCCGAAGAAATAATTGGCAAAAGTTTCAGATTGTTTTATTCGCTTCAGGATAGAGCAGCAAGAGTTCCTGAAGAATTTTTAGAAGATGCAAGGAAACACGGAAGCGTTTCAAAAGAAGGATGGCGTGTAAGAAAAGATGGAACAAGCTTTTGGGGTAGTATTACTCTTACAGTGCTTCATGATGAGAATGGTGAATTATTCGGATACTCCAAAGTCACAAAAGACCTGACGCCTAAAAAGGTGGCAGAAGATGAGCTCAGCAATTATATGGAGGAGCTGAAGCAAAGAAATGAAGCCTTGAGACGGAGCGAAGAACGTTATCATAAAATGATTTCTGAAGTTCAGGATTATGCAATTCTACTTTTAAATAAAGAAGGTATTGTTCAGAATTGGAATGTTGGTGCAGAAATTTTAAAAGGGTATGCGTATTCCGAAATAGTTGGTCACAGTTTCGAAAAGTTTTATTTACAGGAAGATATTGATCGAGGGTTGCCTAAGAAATTGCTGCTGGAAGCCGAAGTAACGGGCAAAGCTTCCACAGAGGGCTGGCGATTAAGAAAGGATGGCACCAGGTTCTGGGCAAGCGTAGTAATTACTGGCTTGCATAATGAGGCTGGTGAACTGATTGGATTTTCAAAGGTTACTCGCGATCTCACGGAGAGAAAGAGTGCTGAAGACAAAGCAAAAGCTTATGCAGAAGAACTAGAAATTAAAAATAAAACTCTTCAAACTTTAAACGATGAACTCTCTTCGTTTGCCTATATCGTCAGTCATGATTTAAAGGAACCAATCCGGAAAATAAGAATCTTTGCGACTCGACAAAAAGAACCCAACAGATCTGCTGACCAGATCCTGGAGTATTCTGAGAAGATCGAACAAAGTGCAGCAAAAATGCAAAAGTTAATGGACGATTTGCTTGCATACTCTGAGCTGTCGTCAGAGAATAGCCTTAGGCATGTTGATCTGAATCAAATCCTGCTTTCTGTAAAAGCTGATCTTGAAGTTCTTATAAGTGAAAAAGAAGCATCGATTTTTTCAAATGAACTCCCTGTCATTAAAGGCATTCACTATCAGATGCAACAATTGTTTCTTAACCTGATTTCCAATTCGTTGAAATTCAGCAAGCCAAATGAAAAGCCAGAAATCAGGATTGTTTCAAATGAAGTAGATGGCTCAACGTTATCCGAAGAGTTGGAAAACAAAAGTTATATAGAAATTAGTTTTATTGATAATGGAATTGGATTTTCTCCTGAGCATTCTAAAAAGATCTTTGAAGTCTTTCAAAGACTGCAACCAAAAGACTCCACTGGTAGTGGAATCGGATTAGCTATTGTTAAAAAAATTGCGTCAAACCACGCTGGCTTTGTTACTGTAGAAAGCGAACTGGGCAAAGGCGCTACTTTTAAAATTTATTTTCCCAAGCTGTAAAAAGTGTTCATAGTTCTGTTTCAAAATAAACATGCATCCTTAAAACAGAAGCTTTCTTCCTAAAATCCAACATTTCTCTAGACTATACACTTATAAGTACTGATTGAATACGGACGTTGGTGTAATGAAAGCGAACGGCATCAATCATCGTATACCTCATTTATATCTCATTCTCGCACTCTGTTAGTCTGGCACGATTGTGTAATACGAAAGTAAGTTTATGCTTAATGTTAAACTGAAATCCACCAACATTAACACACAGTTACAATTATGAAAAGACTAACCATATTCTCTTTTGTTTTTCTTTTTACAATCATTGGCTTTGCTCAAAAATCAAAATCAAAAAAAGATGCAGCACAGGCAGAGATAAAAATTCCGATGGAGTCTGCTTATTGGGATTATGATTCTACCCAGGTAGAATTCGTCAAGCATCGATCAGTATCTGCCGCTAAGGGGAAACGTGGAGCTTATTATCAAATCTTTTTGAAAAACCATGTCTTTACCAACGGTACGATTGAGTACGATGTAGAGTTAATAGGAATGGGATTCCCAGGTATTAATTTCAGAATGTCTGACGATAAAAAAAATGGTGAGAACTTTTACATCCGGTCATTCGGACCTGTGACTGCTGAGAACAGAACTACATTACAATATGCTGCCATTATGGATGGCATGAGCATCTGGGATTTAACAGACGAGTATCAATCAGGCGCTGCTATCAATCAACAAGGCTGGAATCATGTTAAGATGGTAGTCTCAGGCAAACAAATGAAAGTTTATGTAAACGATATGATAAGGCCCGCACTCATCGTACCTGAATTAGAAGGGCAACGTGACGCTGGTTCAATCTCACTTAGCGGAAATGTTATCTACGCCAACCTGGTGATCAAACCAAATGCAACGGAAGGCTTAAGTGCAGAAGCTGGCTACATCTCAACTTACAACGACACACGCTATATTCGAAATTGGAAAGTTAGTCCCGCGATAAACTTCCCTTTTGGAAAAGATATAGTCATGCCATTGCCCAGTGCTCACGGAAAACTGAATGCCTCTGAGTTACCCGACAGCACTACGATGTGGACCGACATAAAAGCAGAAAGCCGTGGTGTTGTAAACCTAAGCCGAAAGTTTGGCTCCATGCCAAATGATGAGCGTAGATTAGCCTGGATAAAAACAACTATACACGCTACGAAGGCACAGGAAAAAAAATTGAATTTCGGTTTTAGTGATGAAGTGTGGGTATTCATCAACGGTCAGATTTTGTACGTCGACAAAAACTATTTCGGCACACCAAGTCAAAAAACACCACGAGCACGATGCACCATAGAAAACACCAGCTTTAACGTACCGCTAAAAGAAGGTGAAAATGAAATTTTAATCGGACTTGCAAATTACTTCTATGGCTGGGGCGTCATAGCCCGCTTCGATGATACCGATGGAATTCAGATCGTAAAATAATTTGATTAGACTTACCACACCAAGACTCGCAGTCCAAGCTAAAAACGAAAAGCATTAACCTACCCATTCTCCCCCTAAGCATTAGGGGGACTGACAAGCGCAGCGATGTCGAGGGGGTAACTTTATTTTGCAATCTCAACATCAGCCTGTAATTTAACTGCCTATCTTAGCAAACAAGATTAAATATAATAATCATGAATAGACTTATCGTTGCCATGCTGTTATTAGTTGGTTTCTCAGCTCAGGCACAAACCATGACGCAGGGAATTGCTACTATTGATACTAAGATATATTACGTTCTCACCATCAAGCCAGCAACAGACGTTGACGCTTTTATTGAACGCTTGAAAGAGGACTTTGGAGTTTATAAAGAAGAAGGCGACGTCATTAAATGGAATGGAGTTCATAAACCAGAGTTTACAAAAAACAAGTTCACCATCGAGTTACGAAAAGTAAAAGAAGGAAACGACACCCTTGTTCAATTGAACTTCATCAACTATGCTGGTAAAGACATGCTCAAACCCAAAACAGAGATCCGCCAAAAGATTGTTGATTATTTCAATACGAAGTTGCTGTAAACAAATTAACAAAACCAAAGGCCTTGTCATACAAGCACAGCGATGTCAAGAGGGTTAAACCTACTCGACACCATGTTTGGGGAGGAGAGGCGAAGACTGTATCGAAACCCTTGTTTTCTAAAGATTGGAATAAATTGCTGGTGGGCTGTGTGGAAGGAAAATACTAAGATGAAGAAGTGTATGAGAGGTTAAAGTGCCATTAAAATTCAAATAGTGTAATTTTGCAGAAAATGTCTCAAACCTAATAATTTGAATAAAGCAGTTTACAAAAAAAATCAGGTTATAACACCCGCTATGCAAAACCAAGATATACAAAACAACGATGAGGATGTTGAAGACGAACTGATAGATGACGTCTCGTTGCGGCTTATGGATAAACCATTTGACCCAACAAAAATCAATATCGAAACTAAAACACCTTCACTTGATACACTTATTAAGCGTATTAAAAACAAAACTGTACAATTAAATACAGAATCCTACTTTCAACGACAAGCTGATTTATGGGATGTGGTAAAGCAAAGCAGATTGATAGAATCGATTTTAATAAGATTCCCATTACCTGCATTCTTTTTTGATGCTACAGACGATAATAATTGGTTGGTCGTAGATGGATTGCAGCGTTTAAGCAGTGTTAGAAACTTTTGTGTTGAGACCGATCCAAAGAAAAGGCTAAAGCTTACCAACCTTGAATTTTTATCTCACTTAAATGGAGAAACATGGGATACGCTTAGTGGAGACTTACAACGAGTAATAGAAGAAGCACAGGTAGTGATTTACAAAATCATGCCCGGCACTCCCACAGATGTGAAGTTCAATATCTTCAAACGTATAAATACAGGTGGTTTAATATTGGAACCACAAGAAATACGCCATGCTTTGTTCCAAGGAAAACCTGCTATTTTCATTGCTGAGTTAGGTCAGAACAAAGAATTTATAAAAGCTACCCATAGCAAAATTAAAACTCACAGAATGCTGGACAGGGATTTTGCAAATCGATTTCTTGGCTTCTATTTATTTGGCTATAAGAATTACACGCCTGACTTGGATACATTCATGAGTAAAGCGATGGCAAGTATCAACGACAAAACTGAAGTCGAAATCAATAGGATAAAAGAAGATTTTTCAGAAGCAATGAAATTGTCTCTTGTCGTATTCGGAGATCAAGCTTTTCGAAAGGTTTTTAAAGATTCAAAAAGACTTCCTCCAATCAACAAAGCACTCTTTGATGCGATTGCAACTCAATTCGCGTTACTAAGTCCTTCGGAAAGAAAAGCATTAGAGGAACGTAAAGCAGACTTTAAACAAGGCCTGAAAGATTTACTCAATAACGATGCGTATTTTTTTACATCGATTACAAGTTCTACTGGCGATAAGAACAGGGTAATACATCGTCACGAATCAGTTGAGATGTTAATCAAAAACGTAATTCATAATATAATATGATACAATCATTAGAATTAAAAAATTTCAAGTCCATTAAGAAGAAGCTATTCAAGCTTAGGAATTTAAATATTCTGCTTGGCCTGAATGGTCAAGGTAAGTCTTCTTTTATCCAATCGCTTCTAGTTCTTAGACAATCAGAAAAAATAGCACAGGGAGAATTGAAATTAAATGGTGGTGAAAATGGACTTGCAAACATAGGAACTACTAAAGATGCATTATACCAATATAGTAGATCAGAAGGATTATCTCTAACGATTCAATTTAGCGATACTGATCCTTATCAAATGGATTTTGGATATGAGATTGACGCAGATGTTTTTAAACAAAAAATGGAGAAAGACTTCTATGGGCAAAGCAAATCGAAGCTCAATAAATCCCAATCACTTTTTGATAATAATTTCCAATATCTAAATGCCCAGAGAGTAGAGCCTAAATCGCTAAATGTTACAAGCTATTCAAATGTAGTCGATGCGAATAACATAGGTAAATACGGTCAATACACAGCTCATTATATTGAACTAAGGGGCAATCAAGAGATTACGTTTGAGAATCTCCTTCATAAGGATTCAAAAATTTTTGATTCAGTTACCAACAAAGAAGTAATTAACAAAACATTAATCAATCAAATAAATCTTTGGCTCGGTGAGATATCCCCAGGAGTTAATGTACGTACGACTAAAATATCTTCTGATTTTGTATTGTTAGAATATGTATTTAAGCAACCGAATTTTGGTAATACAAATCGTTACAAGCCAGAGAATGTAGGTTTTGGTATTTCTTACGCCTTGCATGTGGTCACTGCGTTATTGTCATCGCGACCAGGTGAATTAATTATTATTGAAAATCCAGAAAGTCATATCCACCCAAGAGGACAAGCAGAGTTAGGTAAACTTATAGCATGTGTCGCTCAAAATGATGTCCAATTAATTATCGAAACACATAGCGATCATATTTTAAATGGGATAAGAGTTGGTGTTAAAGAAAAAGCCATAGCCGCCCATAAAGCAATTGCATTTTACTTTAAAAAGGTGGTGGAAGAAACAGAGCAATATTCAAATGTTACTGACATTGAAATACAAGTAGATGGTGAACTAAGCGAATATCCAGCAAACCTCTTAGATGAATGGAGCAATCAATTATTTAAACTGATGTAACAATGGAGGTGTTTTTCAATGAATTGGCCATTAACCCTGTTGCTATATCAGTTGAGGCATCAAGAAATAAAGTATTGAATTTACTATCAACAATGAAAGCATTAAGAGAATATGATATTACAGTTTTGCGAACCTATGATGGTTTTTTTGGAGAAGATCTAGGTTGTGGCTATACTTTTTCATCTTTTCTCAATGACAATGCTGTAAGAAGAGATTTGAAAATATTATTACAATCTTTAATAAAAAATCCCGTAATACCGGATTCAGAAAGCTATGAAGCAGAAATGTTTATTAATACCAAATATGAAACATTAGATCATACTAAGACATATGTGTCTCCTGAAGGCATTGCAGTAAGCGCTATTAATGAAGTACCAACACTGAGTTTAGTAGATTTCCCTCATTGGCAAGATTCTCTGCTGACACTAAGAGTTTATTCGAATGCGACCAAAACTCCGTCTATAGAAACAGTTTTAAATGTAACTACACCTAATTCTTTGTTGAGTAACGAGTTTACTCAGTGGATACAAAGTATTACGGTCAATATAACCTTAAATTCAAGGGAGAATATTGTAAAAGTATTCCCTGAGGCGAAATATACTTTTGATAATCAAGCAATAAGTGATATACTTTCCTGGTACTATGATGATAAAAGATTTTTGATAAGAGTAAAGGAATTAATTGAGGACATAGAAGCCAACCCTTTTACAGGCGGCAAAGGAAAGACAGAAGCCTTAGGAGGAACTGGAGGCAAGGCATCCAAACGTATTGTAAAAAAGGATAGAATTATATACACTTACACTAGTGATAAAATTTTTATTCATCAGTGCAGAGGTCACTACGATGACAAATAACTATGTAAATTGCAAACTTAGCAGGAAGGCTGTAAACTGAACTCCCAACTAAACGAGCATTGGGGAACTTTGGATAAAATTGGACCCTCATCCAAAGTGAACTGGATGGAGTTGCTACTTTCGTTTACGATTTTAAAGTCTCAGTCTATAATTGAAATGTCACATAGACCTTAAACATCCACCAACACCATCAAGGAAACTTCAAGAGCATTGGCAATCTCTAATAAACTATAAAGCGTAGGATTCACTCTTCCATTCTCAATCTTTTCAATAGCCTGCCTGTCTTTACCACACGCGCGGGCAAGGTCAGACTGGCTCCAACCTTTTTTTGTGCGGAGCTCTACAATTCGTAGTCCTATTAATTTCTTGAGTTTCTCTTTTGTCACTAAACAAATGTCTGTGACGTCAGCGAAAGAGTTGTCATATATTTAGTTGACAATGTGGTTTTATAGTTATATGTTCGTCATATAATTGTATGACGAACTTCAAAAGCAATATTTATGACAAAACTGGCCTCACTCATTAAGTTGCCTACCAAAACACAACTCACCCTCTACCTCATCACCGAAGAATTAAAAACCCGTAAGTTCTTCAATTGCCTTCTTGATCTTGGCCTTGATAACTGCCCCTACCAGCCCAACCTGGATAAACTCATCATGGCCTACGTTGGCCTGCCTGATGATACTGACAATGCATTTGATTTCTATTATGATGTTATTGAAAAACACAGCAAGCTCATTACAGCCCATAAAGAATCTGCAACACAACAAGCACTTGAAGTATACGTAACGTTACTCGCCGAGGTGAAGCGACGTGAGATGTTAGAATGAAATGTTTCGAGCATGAACTACCAAATAGCCCATAATTAATTCATTTGTAAAGTTATTAGGATGTCAACTACTAGCCACAGAAATACAATCATCGACTATGGTCTATTGACTATGGACCATTGACTTTCTATTCTCCTCGCGGAGCCTTCATTTTATTCAATCCACCTTCTTTAACAATATCGGCATAGTTTATCAGTTTAAACTTTTTGCCATTCAATGATCTAAAGTCTGATGACACGAGCATGTTGAGTTCTGTTTGCCTGTGTTGGCTGGCCATGGGTTTGCCAGTGCTGGTGTTCATTAAATTACTATTCATATCTACCAAGGCGTCAATCTCCGGTGTGCTGCGTGCAATATGAAGTTCTACAACATATAATTCTCCAGGCTTAAGCGTGTTTACAAATTCCATAAATTCTTTCTTCTTGGTATCAACAGTAACACCCCACATCGATTTATATACTTCACCAAAATAAGCCGAGATACCAAGGTTATATTTTTTCGCAAGTCGTTCTGTGAGTGCAGCGATTTCAGGTGTTGACAACGCAATGCCCATGTGTGGATCTACATAAGAGATCTTGAGTCCTGTGGCAATAGCTCGTTCAATCTGTGCTGTAAGTTCTTTTTCTATGTCTTCAAGTTTATACTTGCTCTTCAAAAACTGATCTACCGATGGAAGAAAATATCCTAAGCTGTCAACTAAACTAGGCACTGCTGTTTGGCCCAGTACCGGACCCCATCTGTAATATTTCCATTCGGCTGTTAAGGTAAGGTGAACACCAACTGCTACCTGTGGATTTTGTTTTAAGATCTCTACAGCCTCCTGATACCACGGGCAAGCAAACATAACAGAGGCTGAGAAAGGAATTTTTGTATCAGCTAGTTCTTTCAAGCCAAGGTTAACAGAGTGATTCATTCCGATGTCGTCTGTGCGCAGCAATAATCTGGGTAAATTGTTTTGTGCCATCAGGCCATAGCAGAAGGTTTGCAAAAGCGCGACGAGTATAATTTTCTTATGTATTCTCATGGTATAAATAATTAACGACCTATTTCAAATCTAGATATTATGTGCTTTTAAAAGAATATAGATTACATAACTGGCGCAAGCATGGTTTGGACTTGTACACACATCATACACACTTACTATCCCACACGCTATACGTTCTGATCTTTATTTTTACGGGTAATCTCTTAAGCGTATTTTGCATCATGTTTACCCGTGAAGAGTCATCGCGCATCCGAGAAGAGTTCTGGACTACGTTTGGAAAGTATATGAGTCCAATACTTTCTGCAGAAGGTATCAATATCAACTGGGTGAACTATCACACACGATTAAAAGATGTGCACTTTCGCATGGATGCTGGTAAGCAGTCAGCCACCATCTCCATTTCTATGGAACACCGCGATCCTGATATTCAGGAATTATATTTCGATCAGTTCCAGGAATTAAAAACATTACTGCATGATACGTTGCAAGAGGAATGGGAGTGGCAACTGCACCATCCCGCTTCTGATGGTAAAGTAGTGAGCAGAATATATAAAGAGATTTCAGGTGTTTCCGTTTTTAGTAAAGATCACTGGCCTGAACTTATTTCTTTTTTCAAGCCAAGAATCATTGCGCTTGATAGTTTCTGGGAAGATGCCAAGTATAGTTTTGAGGGGTTGAGATGATTCACAACCAGTGCATGCATGAACCACTAAGGCTCTAATAAAGGATCACAAAGATACTTCTACAGTCTTCGAGTGGTTAATGCTTTCGTGGCTCATTACTCAATTCTTCTTTGCCTCTTCCACCATCTCACCCTTTTCATATACAATTACCTTCACGATTTTTCCCTTGTCGCTGATGAATTCAAATTGAAGATCACGTTCTTTTGCGAAGAACTTGTTTTGTGATTCTGCATAAACGATGAGTTGTAAATTATCGGTGGAGATCTTTAATGTGTTAGATTCCGATGTAATGGTCACTACTCCCGCTTTCGATGAAGTGTACTTGCCAACATACTGTTTAAGCTGCGCTGATGAAACGGATGCTTCCTTTCTTTTATTAACATACGGTGCAGGACCATGATCGTAACTTAATACTCTTGACATCTTCCATTCACCATTTTCAAATTTCCAGAGTTGGGTGAATTTTCCATAGCCATCGAGTGTCTCTTTTTTTCCATCGTTGATATAAAAAATATGTTCTCCGCTAATCAGACCACCATAGTTGTTCATCGGGAAAACTTTCACTGTTCCGGCTATCGCTTCTCTCCTCAATCGCCAATCAGCTTTTCCACACATACCGGTGCGTATGGCTTCTTGAAATTTCGCACTGCCAAAAGTTGGTCCGCCCTTGTCGTGATAAAATTCAATGTCATCTGTAAAGTAGGTTGCCATTTTTTCAACATCACAAACATTGTAAGCCTGCCAGAAAAGACTGTCGTAATGATAAATGGCTTTCATGATTTCATTCTTATCCGCAGGCTGTCCGTTTGATTGTGCGTTGATTGTTCCTGACAATAATAATGTCGCGTAAAAAAACAGAAGGGTATATAGTCTCATGTTTATCGTTTAAAGGTTTAGTTGTACCGATACGATTATCGGGCCAGAATCATAAACGCGTTAAAATGATTAGAAGCTTAAGGCTTCTCGGAATATTGTTCAGAGTTGAACAAAGTGTTCTACAATTTTGAACAGTAAAATAACAGGTATTGATAGGTTGATGAAAGAGAAGACGGTTAGTGAATGTAGGCTAAAGTCCTTTATAATACGCACAAACTTTATTCATCACACATTCTGTACACTTCGGGTTTGTAGGGCGGCAGATCTCGCGGCCCAGAAATGATATGGCCATGCCGGCCTCACCCCAGTCTTTATCATCAAGCACTTCCATCATTTGCTTTTCTATTTTCTTGGGATCAGTGCCTGCTGCAATTCCAAGTCGTGGAGCCACGCGCACAACATGGAGGTCAACAATAATTCCTTCTGCTTTTATTCCCATCTCACGCATAATAACATTGGCTGATTTTCTACCAATGCCCGGCAATGCAGTCAAATCTTCTAATGTAGAAGGAATATTTTTGTCTTGTTTTATTTCACCGGCCAACGCAAGCAACCATTTAGTCTTATTGCCAAAGTTGCGCACCTTACTGATGAATGGAAATAAAGTTTCTGCACTAGCCTTCGACAAGGCTTTCATATCAGGAAATACTTTAAAAAGATCGGGAGCAAGTTTATTGATGTTACGGTCAGAGTCTTGTGCCGAGAGCACCACCATGACAAGAAGTTCATAGTAGTTGTTATACTCCAATGGATGTTTCTTTCCTTTATATTTTTTAAGGAGTGGTTGTATTTCCTTTTTCCAATTAACAGAAACCATAACATGTTGTTAGTTGAAATTAAATATAAGAATTATTCGGAGGTGGCACTAGAGGTATGTTACTAATGGCAATAAGATTTGAGAAGATATTTAGCCTTGAAATATTAATAAAAAAGATTTAACCACCCGGCCTCTGGCCACCCCTCCTTGAAAAAAGGAGGGGAATGGTGTAGTGGATGCTAGATAAGTATTTTAACTACCGTTGATTTCTTGGCCATGAATTAAAAACCTTGGCTTACTACTACTCTACTCTCCACCTAAGCATTAGGGGGAGTGACAAACGTAACGATGTCGAGGGGTTATGTTGCCCGCCATGAAATTTAATAGCTGAGTTTCTTCTAACTACAAATCACTTACTGATTCTTAGCCAAAAGAAATATGATGTTGAAAGCACTAACAAAAAAATAAACGGTGCTACCCAAGGTGTACCCGTTGCAAGGTGTGTCCATATTGCGCCAACAAACGTGAAGGTAAAACCTGCGTATGTCCATTCTTTTACACGACTCCACAGCGGTGCCAGCAGAGCAATTGCACCCAACAATTTTGCTACACCTAAAATGGTGACAAAATAAACAGGGAAATGTAATGCATTGAAGTTGGCCATCAGTTCCGGATTTTGTGTAAGGTACATGAAAGCACTTAGCAACATACCTGCAGCAATTAGTCCTGTAGATACCCAGTAAATAATTTTATCTCGTTTCATAAAGTTTAATTGTTTTACAGGCCCAAAATTGAAATCAAGGCAGTTTACTTTCGCTATTGATTTCCTTTTGGAAACCAGTTTCCTCGAAGAAACTAAATTGATATTCAGTCTGTTTGAATATAAATTGAAAACAAATTGATACCATGACTCAGCCCATCAATACCAACAAGCACCTAACCGAAACCAGAAACGGATGTAACAAGGGTGAACTCCATGAAAAACTTATGGGCATGCGCGATGCCATGGAGATCTTAAGTGGTAAGTGGAAAATTCAACTCATCGGCACGCTACTGTTTGGAGGTAAGATGCGTTTTATGGACGTGCTTAGAGAAGTAGATGGAATAGGTGCTAAAATGCTTTCAAAAGAATTACAAGATCTGGAACAGCATCAATTGGTAAAACGTACGGTGAAAGAAACGAAACCCATCACTGTTGAATATGAGATTACCGAATATGGAAGATCACTTGAACCTGTGATCTCCAGAATAGTTGAATGGGGACACGCCCATAGAAAAAGAATTATGAAAGCCGAACAAGTTTAATATTTGTTTTGCTTAAATAAATCTAACTATCATTGTTTTATAATCAACAGAAATAAAAAAGCCCCACGCATGTGTGGCTTTTTTGATTTAAAGTTTAAGTTTTATTCTTTTATCACTTTCACTTTTCTAACTGACTTGTCAAGTTTTTCTATAACTGCAATATGTAATCCTGGTTTAAGTGATTGCACGGAAATAGAACTTCCCGGATTTTCAACAGCTATCATTTCTTGTCCGCTGATTGTATAAATTTTAATTCGTTTCACATTTTCAGAATCATGGATGAAGAGTTGATCTTTAACCGGATTTGGTGATACTGCAAAACGACTTGCTTCCGTTGGTTCAATTTGAACAGCAGTGCTTTCTCTTGCCGATAAATTGTTTGTAACAGTTAGGTAGTTGAGATTAAAACCACCAGTTGCTGTAGCAATACCAATGGAGTATGTGCCTGCAGGCAACGTTACGTTATGTGCAACGTTAGTCCAGTTTTGCCAGCCACCCGTATTCGGTATAGTAACACTGCCAAGTTGTGTTGCACCGGCATCTTTTTCCAAACGAAGAATCATGTTTGTATTAGGACTCGCTACGCGATAAATAACTCTATACGTGCCTGCTGTCGGAATTGTAACATTATAAGCCATCCAGTCGCCGGCATCAATCCAGCCAACATCTAATCCTCCACCAGTATCAGTTGTTGTTTCGGTTTGTACACCTGCCATCGAAATCCAACTCTCGGCCTGAATTACGGATGAGAAGACTGTTGTATTTGTAGCTACTTTAATAGAAGTAGTTCTGTCGTTCCATCCACTGGCAACAAGGCAAGAATTATCTGCAGTTACATCCAGTGTTGCACCCGTAAAATTGTCGTTTTCATAGAGTGTAACTTTATAGCCTGATGTTACTTTAAGTGATGAGATATCGTCATTAAGAATCCCCAATGCATTTAACTGGCTCAATGTATAATTACCAGTCTGTAAGCCTACGGCAGTTCCGCTATAGTTACAATCTTTATACATCGTAGTCACACCGGTAGTTGATGTGAGACCGGCGAATCCGCCCACGGTAATAGTTGCTCGTATAGGCGATGGTGCATTAATAGTTGATGACTTATCAAATACATCATCATAACAAAATGCATAGGTAAGGCCGTTGTAACTTACATCTGTCTGATGCCAGAATTTTGTATACCAGTTATAAGGCGTTGTTAAAAAGTATTTTGATGTTGTTTCAAAATCTTGAGTTGCACCTGTTGCCAGGTTAAGATCAATAGCATGACGATTGATGGCCGCACAGATTTGCGCCTGTACTACTTTATCCCACTGACCTCCGGCTGCTAACACACCACTACCTTCCATGGTCTCCGTGTTGGTTGGTTTGTTCGTTATGGTGGCAACTTGACCGTCTGAAGTTCTGGTGAACGTAAATACATTTCCAGATGTGCGCCCT
>DATJHZ010000475.1:0-7287 GCA_035493595.1 Cyclobacteriaceae bacterium
CGGAGGATTGGTTCACGTTGTTACAGACAAAGAAACACTCTTCAGCATCTCCAAAGCCTACAATGTTTCAGTAGACGAATTGAAGCAATGGAATAATCTGACTTCAAATTCTCTTTCACTTGGTCAGGAGCTAACGATAAAAAAACGAAATACAAACAACGCATCAACAGTTACAACTACCCAGACGCAGGTTGCTCCTGCAAATACTCAGGTAAAAAGTAAGTCGGGCGTTCATACAGTAGTAGCGAAAGAAACTATGTTCTCTATTTCTCGTCAGTATGGAATTACTGTTCAGCAGTTAAAAGATTGGAATAATCTCCAGGCAAATGAAATAAGCATTGGCCAGACGTTATTTGTTGCAGAACCAGAACGTGGCGCGGTGGCCCAGACTACCACGCAGACTGTTACTCAACCTGTCGTTACTACAACAACTTCCACTGTAATAGTACCACCCGCTAAGCAACCTGATGCTGAACCGGTGAAGCCTGTTACGGTTACTAAAGAAAAAGAAGTGGTAACGCCACCCAAAGAGAAGGAAACTGTGATCACCATCTCAGAAGCGGTGAAAGGAAGCGATGAGATTATGGAATCAGGTGTTGCCGAGCTTATCGAAGGAACGGACGGAAATCGTAAATACCTGGCGCTGCATCGTACTGCTCCCGTCGGTACTATTCTTAAAGTGCGCAATGAAATGAACAATCGCGAAGTATTTGTTCGTGTTATGGGTAAGCTGCCAGAGACAGTGCTTACTGATAGAGTTATAATCAGAGTCTCTAAGTCAGCATATGATCGTCTGGGTGCTATTGATCAGCGTTTCCGTGTACAGGTGACGTACTACAAGTAAGACCAAACAGTTTGAGCGATTTAAAGTAATGGTTAGCTTTAGGTAACTAACCTTGAATCCGTTTGTTGCTGATAAATCGTTTTACACATTGGAATGAGAAGAGAGGCATTCTTCTTATAACAATTGGCTTCATTATTTCAAGAATTCTTTTTTACATCGCCGGAATTTCTTTCTATGGTAATTTCCTGAAGCGTCTCTGGCAATCAATAGACTTTGAACTACTGAAGACTGACTTGTTTCAAAGTCTTTATTACTCGCATGCTCAGCCTCCATTGTTTAATTTTTTAACCGGTGTTGTTGTTAAAGTTTTTCCAGAACATTATGGATTTGTATTTCATGTGTTGTTTGTTGGAATAACCTGGCTTACAACTTTGATTTTATACGTAACATTGCGCAAGCTTGATCTGCCTTCCTGGTTATGTCTGCTGGTATCTTTTTACTATTGTATATGCCCTTCAGTTGTCTTGTATGAAAACCTGCCATCATACACAAGCGTGGTAGTGCTGATCATCACGATCTCTGTGTTTTGCTTTATTACTTTTCTGCAGCAAGGTCAATCTATTTACTGGCTTTTGTTTTGGATTTTTATGTCACTACTATCGATGACGAGAAGCTCGTATCATCTTGTATGGTTATTGGCACTGCTAATACTAATGATTATTTTCCTGAAGCATAAAAGAGTATTATCGTTTAAGAGAGTAGTACTTGCACTGTTTCCTGTGTTCATGGTATTGACGTGGTATGTAAAAAACTTTATTCTCTTTGGTGTGTTTACTGCAAGTTCATGGATGGGTATGAACATGGCGCGCATTATGCCCCCTGAAACAACACTTGGAACCGTCGGGCCTTTCAAGTCTTTGAAAGAATATCCAGACATTAAACCAAATCAATCTTATGCGCATGTTACGCTACTCCATGAAGAGGTAAAGCAAAAGACAGGGTACATAAATTTTTATCATATTGATTACATAACTGTATCAGAACAGTTTAAGAAGGAGGTATTGACAGAGATCAAGAACAAACCCACGTTGTATTTTAAAAGAGTTATGGGAGCTTTTAAAATTTATTTCTGTCCCTCTACGCATGGTCCATTTCTGGATAAGAATTACAGGCATATTAAGACGTATGCATCCATCATCAATGCTGACTTTTCAGGCTATCAAAAATTCAGGAAAGACTTTTTTCCTACTCGAGATGCCATACCTGCAGTTTTTAGTTACATGTTGCTTTTTTGTTTTATGATCTATGGATTTAAAAGAAAACTTTTCAAGGAGAATGATCGGGTGTTGATCCTCTTTCTTGTTTTTATAGTGGTAAGCTCAATGATGATAAGCAACATCCTGGAGTATGGTGAGAATAACCGTTTCAGGTTTGAGATGATTACTGTAATATTGATTTTACTAGCCAAATTGAGTTGGGTTATAGTTAATGATTTCAGATCTCGTTATTACCGTTCAACCACGAATCTTTAATCTGTCTATTAGAAAGAAAAAGGTACTTACTTTACCAATGTTACAAATTATCATCTTATTTTAGGTGATTCAGTAATACCTAAATCCGAAGCGCTTAATGCTTGAATGGTTGTCAAAATTCATTGTGGGATCACCAAAGGACAGCCTGGCGATTGTCGATTTTAAAATCGCTCGTCTTAGGGGTCAGCTTGCCTTGCTTGCAATCATATTGGGTATATTCTATTTTCTTGTTGACAAGATAAATTCTATTAAAGGAAACGACCTGTATTATATTACAATGGTCTGTATTTCCACAATTACCTTTTGGCTTAACCGAAAAGGAAAATATCTGGCAGCCAATATTATTTTTATTTCGTTGGTTAATCTCGTTGTTTTCTATTTTGCATCAAAGGATATTTATCGCTTAGGCACGCACATGTTTTTTCTCTGTTGTTGTATCATGGCGATTGTTTTATTTGGCTATCGCGATCGTAAAGCAGCCTTGTTTGCCTCAGGGATCTCGCTACTGTTGTTTGTTCTCTCATACATTTATGACGTACTCCATTTAGACAAGCCGCCACTCTCAAACGAGTTTATCCGAATCAATTTCACCATTAACTTCATTGTTGCTTTGGTGATATGTCTCGCTATTGTTTACTTTCTTATGGATGTAAATTTTCATTCAGAAAAAGAGATCCTGAAGAAGAACGAATTGCTTGTAAAAACAAATGCAGAGCTGGATAGTTTTGTCTATCGTGCATCTCACGATTTACGTTCACCTTTAAGTTCCATTCTTGGTTTGGCAGAAATAGGAACATTGACTGACGACCTGGGTGAAGCAAAGAAATGTTTAGCAATGATCAAAGAGCGTGTTGCTGTTCAGGATCAATTCATAAAAGAGATCATCGATTATTCCAGAAATGCGCGTCAGGAAATACTCTATGAAAAAGTTGTATTAAAGACACTCCTGATTAATGTCATTGATGGACTACGCTATAATGAAGGTGCCAAGCGTATCGATTTTCAACTTAACATTGATCATACCTTTGAAATTGTAACAGATAAAATCAGATTGACGGTGATATTGAACAATCTCATTGGTAATGCTATAAAATATCATGACCCAAACAAAGGGTCACAATATATTAAGATAGAAATGAACACAGATGATAATAATATAAACCTTGCCATTGAAGATAACGGGATAGGAATAGAGGATGAACATTTCACAAAGATATTCACCATGTTTTACAGAGCCACCGAGCGCTCAAAAGGATCAGGCCTGGGCCTTTACATTGTAAACGAAACAGTGCAGAAACTTGGTGGGTTGATTAGTTTCAATTCGACCTTTGGAATAGGTACACGTTTCCTACTTGTCATACCTATTAATAATTAATCTCATTTGTTCGGAGGTTATGAGGGATTGTTTTTTGTGGATTTTAGTAAAAGATAATATCACTCCTTCGGAGTTTAACTCAATTAATTCAAACTATTTCTATAATCATGTCAGCCCTTCAGGCTTGATGTTATGATTAATTATTGACTATTGACTATTGACTTAATCTCCTCAAACGCAATGAAGAAACTGGCACCATTACCGGGTTCGCTCTCACACCAAATCTCACCATTCATAGCAGTAACAAATTTCTTAACGATAGAAAGCCCCAATCCTGTAGAGGTTTCATCACCGGTTGGCTTTGCGCTTAACTTCTGATATTTAACGAAGAGTTTCTTTTTATCTTCTTCATTCAAGCCGGGGCCCTCGTCTTTAATCTCTGCAATAATTTTGTTACCGGTATGAGAGAGATTTACGTATAACTTTTTATGTGTTGGGGAAAACTTGATGGCGTTAGAGATCACATTCTCGAGTACCTGATCAACATACCCAGGATCAACGGAAGCAAACAGGTGAGGTTGAATATTGCGCTCAATGCGAATTTCTTTTTGCCTGGCATTTAATGCATAGCGATCGGTAATGTTATTCAGTGTTGCTGATAGATTAACATGTTGAGGTTTCAGATTAAGATTGTTGGATTCAATAGCTTCAACATCCAGAATTTTTCCAATCATGTCGGAAAGCCTGATGGCACTTCCTTCGATCATGTTGATATAGCTCGTTATTTCTTCAGAATTATGTTCACCCATTTTCATCAGGGTGAGCACACTTCTGATTTGATTGAGCGGACTTTTTAAATCGTGTGCCACAATGCTGATGAGGCTGTTCTTTTCATTATTCAAACTCAAGAGTTCTTCATTCTTTCGAAGAATTTCATTGTTCTGCCGTTCAACTTTCTCATGCATGAAGGAAATGGTTTGGTTGGCATCATGCAAATAGTCAGACTGATCAAGCAGCGATTCTTTTTGTGTTTCTAACTCATGATTTTTGATGAGAATTTCCTGATGAGCTTTATTGAGAGTTTCTGTTTGAATGGCAATGAGCTCTTGCTTCTCCATGAGCTCCTTATTTTTCTGCAAGATCTCATCGTTAGCTTCTTCGAGCTTGGTAGTAAGTAACAACAAGTCTTTCTTTTTGTATTCAAGAAGAAAGTTGTCGGAGGTGAGTGCTTCAGCAGCCTTCGAGAGTGTCTCTGCTTTTTTCTCTAAGCGAATGGTTTTCTTTTTTAACTCCGATTGAAATATGGGATATAACGACTTTGATTTTTCACCTAGCGCTTGCAACAAACGATCGATTCTTTCTTTTTCTTTTTTTAGCAGGCCAATTAATGTAGTGTTCCCTTTTTTTAAAGCCTCTTTCTCCAGCTTGTGTATGAACTTAAGAATGTCGGTCTGATGCCTCTTAACATCCTTCTTAAATTCTCCAAAAATCTTCATGGGTGGCTTAGGCTCAGGTCTATCAAGCTAAATCTAATGAGAATCATCTTGATTTTGCCTGAGGCTGGCTTAATTTTTTATTAACAGAGCGTGGAGTGGCTATTCTGCTTCAGCCATTTCAAAGACCGGCATTTTTTCAAACTTTGCCTGAGGGTCTATTTCTTTAAGGTAGGTTTTGTTTTCTTCCAGAAAGCGGTTGTACCTGGAGATGATGTAATCGTATTCCTCCCGATAGCTATTAACGCGCTGATCGGCGAGATTAATGTTGTCAACTAATTTTTGCAGTGTGCTATTGTATTGAAACTCTGCCTGGGCTTCGGCTATGCTTATTAGTTCGCTGATAAGAGAATTGGTGGCGAAGTCATATTGTTCTACTACTTCAGGGCTACCCATTGTCTGCTGATTATATCGCAGGCTAACCAGTTGTTCGAGTCGTTGTTCAATGGAAACCAGTTTTTCAATATCCTCTTTGTCGGTAACCATTAGCTCGTGCGTAAGGTTATGCATGGCTTTGATCTTCTGATTGTCGTCATCAAGCATCATGTTCCAGGCTTGCAGTACGCTATCCTGAAGAGATAGGTAGGTGTCCGTTAATGAATCGGTTTTGGTAAATGAAGTAGGCACGGGCGGAGTCTTTTTTTCCTGGCAGCTCAATAAAATCAGCATGAAGCTGAAAGAGGCAATTCCACATAAATAAGATACCGATCGCATACTTTAAGGTCAGACTATTCAATACGACTCAAAATAGTAAAATGTTCTTCACCTTTTGCATGATTTATCCCGGATGTATGGATTTTCACAAACATTAAGTTTTTAAATGACAATAGCTTAACCTAAAGTGGCTTGAATTGTTCGAAGGTTTCCTTACAATTCTCACAGTAATGGATGGATCTGCAGAGTGTAGGACCAAAGGTATTTTTTAATTGGGTGTTAGAGCTGTTGCATCGGGGGCAGGTGGCGTGCTCCAGAATATCAAGTTCGGTTACAAGATTAAGCAGGGGTGGAGGTGCCAGGCCAAATTGTTTTAGTGCTGCTCTGCCTTTTTCTGTAATGCGGTCTGAAGTCCATGGCTCACGAAATGTTATTCGAACAGCGACGTTGACAAGACCATGTTTTTGCAAAACTTCAATGATTTCATTCTTCATAAAATCGATGGCAGGACAGCCTACAAAAGTTGGTGTCATTTCAATTTCTACCTGATCGTGGTGTATTGATATTTCTGTGATGACGCCCAAATCTACGAGAGATAAAACGGGTATCTCAGGATCTTTTACCTCCTCAAGCCATTCATAGATTTGATTACTCGTTATCATTTATTATGGATACACAATATCAAATGAATTGGGAATAATCTGGTTAAGATGATGCTTCATGTGCTTCACATAATCAATAGCCAGCCACTCCAGTGTTCTGAGTTGAGGTTCATGTTTACCTGTGTTACATTCGTTTTTATAACTCTCAGGAGGCATGTTGCTTAGAATCTCTGCAATGCGTTGATTGATGAGTTTCCAAAGAAGAATAACTTCATCGGATTTCATTGAATCGTAACCATTGGCAATGACCCAGAAATCCTGACTGTAAACTATATTTGGTGGAGTGACTTCATATTGACCACAGATAAATCGCCTGATATTATTCTGAGCAGAGTCAATCAAATGACCAAGTATTTCCTTCTTACTCCATTTTGTTGGAGAGGAATGATAGCTTAGATCAGCCTCTGAAAGGTTTCTGATTTTTAGTGAGTAGTCAGTTACTATCTGTTGTAATTCATTAATCGTCGCTTCCATTATCATTTTAGATTTACCATTCTGCTGTTGGGTCAATCCGAAAGACTTCGCTCATCTCGTCTAGTAAAGGTTGCAGGTGTGCTGTATGATTTCCAACACGACCACCATAGATAGGTGTTACTATCTTCCAGTCTGGCAATTGCAACTTCGTTTGACTTATACAGGCTTCAATCTTTTGTACCCATTGTTGTTTTAACGCAAACTCGCCTTCAAAGATTTGTGAATCAATAAGTACTTTTTCGTAGGGAGACTCTTCAAAAATGCCTAATGCATAGGGCATAGCGTAGTTTAATGAGTTCTGCAGTCTTGTAATGCTTTCTTCTGTTGCAGAGCCAAGCTTTTTAATCCACGTGTTAGCATGGAGTGTGTGATA
>DATJHZ010000476.1:0-7492 GCA_035493595.1 Cyclobacteriaceae bacterium
CAGGAGCTGAGAAAAGAGTTGGAAGAAGTAAGGAAATCTGCCTAGATTGCGCCCCGAAATAAATGACTCCGTAGCTCAGCTGGTAGAGCAATTGACTCTTAATCAATGGGTCGAGAGTTCGAATCTCTCCGGGGTCACCAAGCATTTTTTTGATTAGGTATTGCATTTTTGTAATCCATCCTTAAATTTGCACTCCCTTAGCGAACGAGCTAGGGAAATTAAGCGGGAGTAGCTCAGTTGGTAGAGCACGACCTTGCCAAGGTCGGGGTCGCGAGTTCGAGTCTCGTTTCCCGCTCGAAGCCCCTCTTCAGAACGAAGAGGGGATTCTTTTTTAAAGGCATACCACAACCCGCCCGGGTGGTGGAATTGGTAGACACGCAGGACTTAAAATCCTGTGGTCAGTAATGGCTGTGCGGGTTCAAGTCCCGCCCCGGGTACAACAAACGAGCTCTGAGATTCAGAGCTTTTTGTTTTTATGAGATCAACATCATTGTAAAAGAATAAGGGCTACCTCAAATAAGATAGCCCTTTCTAATTAATTAGATGTTGAGATTTATGCTGCCTTCTTCTGTTCTTCAATCCATCTGTTAATGATCGTCTCTAAAACATCTAACGGAAGACATCCATATTTTAACACCTCATCATGATAAAGAGCAATATTGAATTTTGTACCTAACTCTTGCTCCGCTTTCTTTCTAAGTTCTGATATTTTAAGCTGACCAATTTTATAAGAAAGTGCCTGACCAGGTATGGCCATGTAACGTTCAATTTCAGCAACAGCACCTTGTTCACTAATAGGTTCGTTATCCGTCATATATTTAATAGCCTCTTCACGCGTCATACCTTTTGTATGCATACCAACATCAACAACAAGGCGAATAGCGCGATGCATTTCATCACCGAGATGACCAAAATACTGATACGGATCCGTGTATAATCCTAGCTCTTTACCGAGTGATTCTGTGTAAAGTGCCCAGCCTTCACCATAAGCACCATACCACAAAAACTGACGGAATGATGGAAGCTCTTTATTCTCCATTTGCAAAGAGTTTTGATAGTGATGTCCTGGAATTGCTTCATGAAGAAAGAGTGTTTCCATTCCGGTATAGTTAAATTTCTTTGCATCTAAAATGGGTACGTAGAAAACACCGGGACGAGTTCCATCAGGTGAGCCCTGATTGTACTCAGCGCTAGCTGATGCTTCACGGAATGCCTCTGTTCTGCGGACTTCAAATTTTGATCTGGGAACCATATTAAAAAGTTTCTTCAGTTGTGGTTCCATCTTCTGATGAATTGCATTGAAACCTGCAATCACTTCTTCAGGAGTTTTATAAGGCATAAATTTTTTATCATCATTTACATAGGCAAAAAATTTCTTAAGGTCTCCTTTAAAACCTACCTGATTTTTAACTTCTTCCATTTCCTTTTTAATACGCTCTACTTCACTTAAGCCAGTAGCATAAATTTCTTCTGGTGTAAGGTTAGTTGTTGTCCAGAAGTTGATGAGGTATTGATAGTATTCTTTACCACCTGTGATGTTAGAGATACCAGCTGCTGTTCTGGTCTTCGGTATATATTCATCTTTTAAGAAGTCATGAAGTTTCTTATAAGTCGGGATGATTTTTTCATTGATAGCTTTAGTGTAGGCCTCCTTAATTCTTTCTTTTTCACCTGCAGGAAATGAATCTGGCATACTGGCTATGGGTTGCCAAAAAATACTTTTGGTTACATCAGTCACTAACATATCTTGAGCCTGAGGTAAAACTCTCTCCATAAGAATTTTTGGATAAGTAATACCTGCTGCCAAACCTTTACGCATGTTCACAATGGCAGTATCTGTCCAAATAGAGAAGCCTTCTATCCTTCCTAAAAAATTATCATAGTCTTTAACTGATTTAAATGGCTGATAACTTTGCCCACTACCTATTTGTGGAAGGGTTAGGGTATTACCCCAAAACTGTTGCACCGGTATATAATTATCATGGAAAGTCAACGCCTTCAATCTGATTGTCATCTCTCGACTGAAAATATCATAACTGACCTGCTCTTGAAGAGTAAGTGAATCTTTAGTGAATGTGTTTAATTCTGTTTGATAGCGAGTATAGAAATCTTTTAATTTCTGACGGAAAGATTCACTGATATCATTTTGCAATAAATCATTGTATCGATTGTCGCCGGCCTGAGTTGCATCCAACGGATAGAGTTGCATACGCTCATCATAGTACGCCGCAAGAAAGTCGCTAAACGACTTTTTAACTTCTGATGTTTCTTTCTTGGGAGAATTACATGCCAATAGAAATATCAGAGAAGTCAGGATTAGAAATTGTCTCTTCATATTTAGGTTAATTTATACCTAAATGAATCAACTATTTTCTAAGTAATCAAGTAAACTTCTATAAACGAATGGGGTATTAAAACAAAAAACCCTTTGGCGATTAACCAAAGGGTTTTGTTATAATTTGAGATATCTACTAGTAGTTTGAACCTGCGCGGATCATAGCGCAACGGAAACCAATAGTAGCTGTTGCTGAATCCTGATCAAGATATCTTCTTGTACCAGGTGACATCCAGTACGCTACATCTTTCCATGAGCCTCCTTTATATACACGAGCTTTGTCTGTAATTAAAGAAGTAAATGACTCTGGATTTTTCTCGAAATCGCTGTTATAGTTTTTAGAATCATCTAAGAAACCATCTCGACGGATAGGGTTAAGATCATCAAAATCCTGATAAGACATTGGTCTGTAAACGTCTTGAACCCACTCACTTACGTTACCTGCCATATTATATAAGCCGTAATCATTTGGAGGGAATTCATATATATAAGATGTAATTAAGGCACCATCATTCAAGCGACCAGCTATACCAGCATAGTCACCACGACCACGCTTAAAGTTAGCTAGCATAAAACCCATTTGTTTTCCATAAGGATTACGAACTGCGTGACCATCCCATGGATAGACACGTTGGTGGGTTTGCATTTCTTCTAACCATTGTGTACCAATCAAAGCTTGAGCAGCATATTCCCACTCTGCTTCTGTTGGAAGTCTGTAGTTCGGAATAGCAATACCAGACTCTAGAGGAATTCTTCCGTCCGTTTCAGCGTATTCTTCGCCAGCTTTTTCAGCTAACTTGATATTAACAGCACGTGTTCTCCATACTGAATATTTGCTTGCCTGATTCCAGGTAATACCTACAACCGGGAAATATCTGAAACCTGGATATCTGAAATAGTGATCAACATAAGGATCGTTGAAAGCAAGTTTACCAACCCAAACTGATGTGTCAGGTAGTGCGGCCTGATATACTTCTTGCGAAGAATCTTTGGCCAGGTAATGTGTATATTCTAACCAGTGAATGTTAGCAATTTCTGTTTCATCCATATAGAAAGACGCAACAGAAACTGTTCTTTCAATATTATCGCGATAAGACATAACATCCTCCTCAAATGATCCCATGATGGCACGACCACCTTCAATGAAAATCATGTTAGGAGCTTCAGGCTGACCTTGATAAGGTTTCACCATAAAACCACCTGCGTCTTCGTCATTATAAGCCAAACCCGTTGCAGAACTTACTTGTCCTGGATTTGAAGCCGTCGGTTTACCACCTTTGCCTCCGAATAAAGAACAGGCTGTGAGGAATACAGATCCACCAACAACATAGAAGAGAACCCTGAAAAAATTCTTCATTTTCAATTTCAATTTTAAACCAAATGCTAATATAAAGACATAATAACATGTTTTCCAAGCAGTCGCACGCTTTTCCTGAATGTTTGGATAAACCTAAAACTATGGTCGATAAAATAACGAAGTACAAGGTCAAAGTATTGTAAAATGGAATTCCGTTTCCAATAATGGGAAGGATTTTTAAGACAAATGCACATTTAACGTGTTTAAAGGGGTTAATGAGCGGTTAAGGGCGGTGGCACGCTTTTTCAGTATGTACTGTCATAAAACATTAAGACCATGCTTACATTAACTGACTTCCGCGTAATGCCCTTCGAAAAGAAATGTGATGTTATTACATTCACCAGCAACTACTTAGTACACCGTACGCTGGGAGATTGCAAAGTCTTTTTATATCATGCTGAGCATTTTTATATCGAGGTGTTTTACTCACCCAAGCATGCTAAAGTTTTGATGATTAATGCTTTCGAAAAAACGATAGGCTTAGAGCCTTATTTAGATAAAATTTCTCTTGCCGATTTAGGCGCGTAATCATGACATTCGATGGAGCATATCAATGGCTCCATCGACGCTTTTTATAGAATCAATAATCAACATTGCTCTTCCAGCCGTATCCTTCACTTTACATTGTTTGGAGTGTTGTTGAACAAATCGAAGAATTGATCCAAAGATATCAGAGTTGAAATAGCCATCGTTGTTAGATACAAAATAGGCTCGCATCTTTTCTCCCTTCAAACTTAATTTTTCAAATCCAAGTTTTTCACCCAGCCAACGAAGTCTTACTGAGTTTATAAGTTCGTTAACCGAATCCGGTATTGGTCCAAACCTATCTTTAACTTCCTGACTGAATTTCTCCAGCTGTTCTTCATCTTTAATATTATCGAGGCGTGAGTAAAGTTGAAGACGCTCTGTGGTACTGTTAACATAATTGTCAGGAATAAGAATTTCGAGGTCGGTCTCTATAATACAATCCTGAACGAGCACCTTTGTTTTTGCAGAAAGTTCTGAAGCAAACAGCTCTTTAAAATCAGTTTCTTTCAATTCCTGAATAGCGTCATCCAGAATTTTGTGATACGTATCGAAACCAAGGTCATTAATAAATCCACTTTGCTCACCACCTAACAAATTACCAGCACCTCGAATGTCAAGATCACGCATTGCCACTTTAAATCCGTCGCCTAACTCTGAAAATTCTTCCAGTGTTGCGAGGCGTTTCCTTGAGTCGGAAGTTAACAAAGACGCAGGCGATGTGAGCAGATAACAGAATGCTTTTTTATTCGATCGGCCTACGCGACCTCTCATCTGGTGAAGGTCCGACAAGCCAAACATGTGAGCCTGATTTATCATAATGGTGTTGGCATTCGGAATATCTAAACCTGACTCTATAATATTAGTCGAAACCAGCACATCATATTCACCATCTATGAATTTCATCATCACTTTCTCAAGACGGTCTCCCTCCATTTGCCCATGAGCAATGCCAATTCTTGAATCTGGTACCAGCTTGTAGATCATGTTCGCAATAGCTTCAATATCACTCACGCGATTGTGAACAAAGAATACCTGACCACCCCGTTTTAATTCAGCACTTACAGCATCACGCACAATTTCTTCATTGAAAGTATGCAGTTCTGTTGTAACCGGCTGACGATTTGGTGGAGGTGTAGCGATAATGCTAAGATCTCTCGCCCCCATTAAAGAGAAGTGCAACGTACGGGGAATTGGTGTTGCTGTAAGTGTAAGCACATCAATGTTAACTCTGAGTTCTTTGAGTTTGTCCTTAACCTTGACACCAAACTTTTGCTCTTCATCTATTACAAGTAATCCTAAATTTTTAAAGATAATATCCTTGCTTACTATGCGATGTGTACCGATCAAGATATTTACTTTTCCTTCAGCTGTCTCCGCTAAAATATCTTTTATTCCCTTATCAGATTTAAACCTTGAGACGTACTCAACACGAACAGGAAAATTTGATAACCTCTCACTAAATGTACGATGATGTTGCATAGCGAGGATAGTTGTCGGAACCAAGACAGCAACTTGTTTACCTTCTGTTGCAGCTTTAAATGCAGCGCGAACAGCAACTTCAGTTTTACCAAAACCAACATCACCACAAACCAATCTGTCCATGGGATGTGGAACCTGCATATCACGTTTTACATCTTCAGTAGCTCTGGCCTGATCGGGAGTATCTTCATAGAGAAATGAAGATTCGAGCTCAGCTTGCAAAAAGCCATCTTCAGCAAAAGCATAACCGGGAGCTGTTTTACGTTTCGCATAAAGTTCAATCAGCTCTTTAGCAATATCCTTAACGCGTTTCTTGGCTTTAGCTTTCTTATTCTCCCATTCTTGCGAACCAAGTTTATTTACAACAGGTGGTGTTCCTTCCTTACCGCTATACTTGGATATTTTATGAAGTGCGTGAATACTTAAATAAAGCAAATCATCATCACGAAAAACCAATCGAATGGCTTCTTGTTCATGCCCATTAACTTCTTTCTTTTCTAACCCTGCAAACTTGGCTATTCCATAGTCAATGTGTGTTACGAAATCTCCGGGTTGAAGAGCTTGTAGTTCACGTAACGTAAGACCTTTTGATTTTGAAAATTTCTCACGCGCTCTATAGCGATGAAAGCGCTCAAAAATTTCATGGTCAGTATAGCAGAGAAGTTTTAAAGTATGGTCTACGAAACCCTGACGCAGTGCAAACTCAAGTGGCTGAAACTCCAGCTGCTCATTGATCTCTTCAAAAATTCCTTTGAGTCGTTCCAGTTGCTTGGGCATATCAGCGGCAATGAAATTGCTTAGCCCTTGTGTTTGGTGATTATATAAATCTTCTGCCAGCAATTCAAAGTTTTTATTGAACGATGGTTGAGCAGAGGAATGGAAGTCAAAAGCAACGAAATCATCAACGGAGAACCTGCTTCCAAATTCAATCTTGGTGAACGATTTAATCTTCTCGCTAAAACCTTCCGCATTATCAAAAAGTCTATCGGGTGAAGAAATAACTTTTGTGCCGCTGGCTTTTAATATTTTATCGAATGAAGCTGATGCTTTCTCAAAGCCTTTGTCAATAACATCAGCTGTGAGTTGATAATCTTTAAACCAGATTCGTGTATCAGGAGAAATAAATTCAACAAAAGACTGACGCTCTTCCTGCATCAGTTTAGTTTGTACATTGGGGATAACGTTTACTACTTCCAATACATCAACTGAGAGTTGTGATCCAGGATCAAATGTTCTGATGCTGTCTACCTCATCGCCAAACAATTCAATACGGTAAGGCAATTCATAAGCAAAAGAAAACACATCAATGATACCACCACGCACAGCAAACTGTCCGGCTTCATATACAAAATCAGTTTTCTCAAAATCATAGTTATGAAGAAACTCTTCCAGAAAACCTATATCAAGCTTTTCATGAATTTTGATGGAGAAGGTATTGGATGCAAGTGCTTTTTTATTGATAACCTTTTCTACTAATGCTTCGCCATAGGTTATAATAATCTCTGGCTTTTTTTTATTCGCGAGGCGATTAAGAACTTCGGCACGCATTAACACGTTGGCATTCTCTACCTCTTCATATTCATAAGGACGCTTGTATGACATCGGGAAGAGAAATATCTCATGCCCTAAAAGATTCTGCAAGTCGTTTTGAAAATAGAAAGCCTCCTCACGATCCTGAAGAACTACTACATAATCTTGGGGATTAATTTTGAAGATCGCAGCCAGAAGAACGGCATCAAGACTGCCGGATAAACCCTTTAGTCGAATATTGGTTTTTGCGGGCGTTTTTATCC
>DATJHZ010000477.1:0-13389 GCA_035493595.1 Cyclobacteriaceae bacterium
TTAAAATTAAACTCTGCTGGTGTTATGCCAATCATCTTTGCTCAGGCGCTTATGTTCCTGCCTGCAATGTTGGCTGGTATCTGGAGAGAGACTGATGCAGGTGCTTATATCAGCACTACATTCTCTGATCCTTACTCATGGCAGTACGGGGCATTGTTTGCTTCTCTGATTTTGATCTTTACATTCTTCTACACAGCTATTACAATCAATTCGAATGATATAGCTGATAATTTGAAAAGAAACGGAGGATTTGTCCCTGGTATTAAGCCAGGCAAACAAACTTCAGAATTTATAGATACTATTTTATCAAGAATTACTTTTCCTGGCGCTTTGTTTTTAGCGATTATAGCAATCCTACCTGCTTTTGCAGTGAGGGCTGGTGTTGGTCAGAACTTCGCTCAGTTTTATGGTGGTACTTCGTTGCTGATTTTAGTGGGTGTTGTTTTAGATACACTTCAGCAAATTGAAAGTTACTTACTGATGAGACATTACGAAGGGATGATGAAATCAGGAAGAGTGAAAGGACGTTCTCAATTTGCTGCGGCTTAATAGCTGAAATGGTCCACTTAAAAACTGGAGATGAGGTACAACTGATTAAGGAGAGTGCTCAAATTTTGGGACTCGCTCACGGAGAAATAGCCAAATTGGTTAAGCCGGGAGTAAAGACTAAGAAGTTAGACCAAATTGCTGAAGAGTTTATAAGGGATAAGGGCGGAGTTCCATCG
Organism: Cyclobacteriaceae bacterium; assembly: GCA_035493595.1. Lineage (GTDB taxonomy): Bacteria > Bacteroidota > Bacteroidia > Cytophagales > Cyclobacteriaceae > DATCRE01. The sequence goes on from DATJHZ010000477.1 coordinate 726, forward strand.
TTTAAAAATTACAATGGTTTTCCGGCAACCCTCTGCATCTCTGTTAATGAGGTTGTTGTTCATGGTTTTCCAAGTGACTACGAGTTAAAGGAAACGGACATTATCTCAGTTGATTGCGGTGTACTATATAAGGGCTTTCACAGTGACTCGGCTTATACTTACCCGTTGGAAGGTACTGATGCTGAGACTCTTCTACTTTTGAATCGCACTTATGATTCTTTGTATAGAGGAATCGAACAGGCAAAGGCAGGAAACCGGGTTGGTGATGTTGCTTACGCAATTCAAAACTTTGTTGAAAGTTTTGGTTATGGTGTGGTAAGAGAACTAGTAGGGCATGGAGTTGGAAAAAACCTTCATGAAGATCCTGAGATACCCAACTTCGGTAAACGAGGGAAGGGCATCAAGTTAGTATCGGGAATGGTTTTCGCCATTGAACCGATGATTAACAGAGGAACTAAGAATGTAGTGCAAGAGCGGGACGGATGGACCATAAGAACAGCAGACAGAAAACCATCTGCACATTTTGAGCACATGGTTGCAATTTGGGATGATAAGACGGAGATATTGACGACGCACCAATATATAGAAGAAAATTATAAATATAAGTGGCGAAGCAAAAGTCAATAGAACAAGACGGAACAATAATGGAAGCCTTATCCAATGCAATGTTTAGAGTGCAATTGGAGAATGGTCATGAAGTTCTAGCACATATATCAGGAAAGATGAGAATGAATTATATTCGCATTTTGCCTGGAGACAAAGTAAGGTTGGAAATGTCCCCTTACGATTTAACAAAAGGTAGGATTGTATTCAGATACAAGTAACATAAAGACATGAAAGTTAAAGCATCCATAAAAAAGCGCAGCGCTGAATGCAAGATTATCAGACGCAAAGGCAAGCTGTATGTGATTAACAAAAAGAATCCCAGGTATAAACAAAGACAAGGTTAAAAGACTATGGCACGTATTGCTGGTGTAGACATTCCGGATAACAAGAGAGGCGAGATAGGCCTGACTTACATTTTTGGCATTGGCCGTAGGTCAGCGCAAAAAATCCTTACTGAAGCCGGTGTAGACTGGGATAAGAAGGTTAAAGAGTGGAATGATGAAGAATCAAATTTGATTCGTTCATTAATCACTGAGAAATTCAAAATCGAAGGTGTATTGAAGTCTGAGATTCAACTCAGCATCAAGCGTCTTATGGATATTGGTTGCTACAGAGGTCTTCGCCATAGAAAGGGTCTTCCCGTTCGTGGTCAGACTACAAAGAACAACGCACGTACTCGTAAGGGTAAGCGTAAGACTGTAGCCAACAAGAAGAAGGCAACTAAAGGTTAATTAGACAAATTGAAATAAACACTTTTCAATAATGGCAACCGCTGAGAAGAGAAAAGATAAAGCAAAAAAGAGAGTTGTGAATGTTGAGGCTGTTGGAGAAGCTCACATCAGAGCAAGTTTCAACAACATCATCATAGCGATGACAAATTCTACAGGTCAGGTTATTTCCTGGGCATCTGCTGGAAAGATGGGTTTCAAAGGCTCAAAAAAGAACACTCCGTATGCTGCTCAAATGGCAGCTCAGGATTGTGCTTCAAAGGCATTTGAACTTGGTCTTAGAAAAGTAGAGGTTTTCGTGAAAGGTCCTGGTTCTGGAAGAGAATCAGCTATCCGTACCATACAGGTAGCAGGTATTGAAGTAACAGCAATTCGCGATGTTACTCCACTTCCTCACAACGGTTGCAGACCTCCAAAGAAGAGAAGAGTATAACAATATTGACAATTTAAGATTTGAATCTGTTAGCAGGTGATGATCTGAGATTATAAATCAACAAGAGATGGCAAGATACACAGGCCCCAAAGTTAGAATTTCAAGACGCTTTAATGAGCCTATTATGGGTGATAATAAAGCGCTTCAAAAGAAGAACTATGCGCCAGGTCAGCATGGACGTGGGAAAAAAAGAAAGCAGTCTGAATATGCTACGCAGTTAGCTGAAAAGCAAAAAGCAAAGTATATCTATGGTTTGCTTGAGCGTCAGTTTGCTAAATTATTCGATACAGCATCACGTAAAAAAGGCGTTACTGGTGAGGTATTACTTCAATTACTTGAATCAAGATTGGATAACACAGTTTATCGTTTAGGTATTGCACCAACACGCAGAGCTGCACGCCAACTTGTTTTACATAAGCATATCTTAGTTAATGGCGAAGTTGTTAACATCGCTTCTTACAGCTTAAAACCTGGTGATTTAGTAGCCGTTCGCGAGCGTTCAAAATCACTTGAGACTATCACAAATAGTCTTTCTATCCAAGGTACTAAAAAGTACAATTGGTTAGAGTGGAGCTTGAGCGAAATGGAAGGTAAGCTTATTAATTTACCTCCACGTGAGGATATTCCAGAAAACATCAACGAGCAGCTTATCGTTGAATTGTATTCTAAATAATTTTAAAAGTTAATCTACACACTATGTCAATATTAGCATTTCAAATGCCGGAGAAGGTTGTGATGGAGAAGTCTGATGATTTTCACGGACTATTTACGTTCAAGCCTCTGGAAAAAGGTTACGGAGTTACGATTGGCAATGCACTTAGAAGAATCCTTTTATCTTCATTAGAAGGATATGCCATCACTGGTATCAAGGTTCCTGGGGTGCTTCATGAGTTCTCAACCATTGAAGGAGTAGTTGAAGATGTAGCTGAAATTATTCTGAATCTGAAAATGGTTAGATTCAAGAAGGTATCAGATAATTTTGATAGCAAGATTACAGTAAGCATTAAGAAACAAAAGCAATTCAAAGCTGGTGATATTGTAAAATTCACCTCAGCTTTTGAAATTCTTAATCCAGAACATATTATCTGTAACTTAGATGAGTCTGCTAATTTCGAGATTGAACTAAATATCGAAAAAGGCAGAGGTTATTTGCCTGCAGAAGAAAACAAGCCAGCGGAACAAGTATTTGGATACATTCCAATTGATGCAATTTTTACACCTATCAAGAATGTAAAATATAGCGTTGAGAATACTCGCGTTGAGCAAAAGACTGACTACGAAAAATTAGTGATTGACATCGAAACTGATGGTTCAATCCACCCTGAGAAGGCATTGGAAGGTGCCGCTCATATATTGATCCAGCATTTCAGACTATTCTCTGATAAGTCAATTGAACTTGAAACCGGTAAAGATGCCGAGATTGAGCAAGTTGATGAAGAAATGCTTCACATGAGAAAGTTGCTTAAAACAGCATTGCATGACCTTGATCTTTCAGTTCGTGCTTACAACTGCTTAAAAGCTGCTGACGTGAAGTCATTAGGAGACTTGGTTGAACTTGAAATCTCTGACATGATGAAATTCAGAAATTTTGGTAAAAAGTCGTTGGCTGAGTTAGAGCAACTTGTTGCTGAGAAAAACCTCACCTTCGGAATGGATCTTTCTAAGTATAAATTGGACGAAGATTAATCATGAGACACGGAAAGAAAATTAACCACCTCGGCAGAAAAAGTGCTCACAGACACGCCCTGCTTTCGAACATGGCTAGCTCTTTAATTCTTAACAAAAGAATTACAACTACTGTAGCAAAAGCTAAGGCCTTACGTAAATATGTTGAACCTTTGATTACAAAGGCTAAAGATGATACAATGCATTCACGCAGAACTGTATTCTCTTATCTTCAAGATAAAGAGTCTGTTTCTACATTGTTTGGAGAAGTAGCATCAAAAGTAGCTGATCGTCCAGGTGGATATACTCGTATTATCAAATTAGCGGACACTCGCTTAGGTGATAATGCTGAAATGTGTCTTATTGAGCTAGTAGATTTCAATACACTTTATTCAAAAGAAGAGGTTGTTAAGAAAGCTAAAACTCGTCGTGGTAAGAAAGCTGCTCCTAAAGCAGAGGGTTCTGAAGAAGTAACCGAAGGCGAGGTTGAAAAACCTGCTAAGAAGACTAAGAAGGCAGCTTCAAAAAAAGAAGATAAAGAATAAGTGAATATTCAATCAAAATATAAAAAGGGATTAGACTTCGGTTTAATCCCTTTTTTATTGACTTATACGCACAAAAATGAGTGCGTTTTAACCCAACATAACAATCCTGGATTAATTTTGTGACTACTATGCAGAAGAAAGCCTACCTACTCCTCGAAGATGGTTTACTAGTTGAAGGTAAAGCCATCGGAAAAGATGGTACTACTGGCGGTGAGATTTGTTTTAACACCGGCATGACAGGGTACCAGGAAATTTATACTGATCCATCTTATTTTGGACAGATCATTGTTAACACCAATGCTCACATTGGTAACTACGGTGCAATAGATGCCGAGCAGGAATCTGAAGCACCTAAAATTGCTGGTATTGTGGTAAATGACTTCTCAGAAGTGTTTAGTAGAAAAACATCTACGGAGAGCCTTCAGCAATATCTTGAAAGGCATAATGTTACTGGCATTGCAGACGTTGATACTCGAATGTTAGTACGCTATATTCGAAGCAAGGGTGCCATGAACGCTCTCATCTCTTCTGTACTTACACCGGATCAAATGAGAGAGGAAATTAAGAAGGTGCCATCTATGGATGGATTAGAACTGTCTTCAATTGTAAGTACCAAGAAGTCTTACTTTGTTGGAGATCCTAATGCACCGACAAAAGTAGCAGCGCTTGATCTAGGCATCAAAACTAACATCCTAAGAAATCTCTCTTCCAGAGATTGCTATATTCAGGTTTTCCCAGCTAAAACTTCATTTGCTGAAATGGAAGCATGGAAGCCAAATGGATACTTTATTTCTAATGGTCCTGGCGATCCGGCAGCAATGGACTATGCCATTAAAACGGTTAAAGAGATTTTAGCTTCTAACAAACCTACTTTTGGTATTTGCTTAGGTCATCAATTGCTAGCTCAAGCAAGTGGCATCTCAACATATAAAATGCACCATGGTCATCGTGGATTAAATCACCCTGTAAAGAATTTGATTTCGGGGAAAGGTGAGATGACTTCTCAGAATCATGGTTTCGCTGTGAGTGAAAAAGACATTGAAAAGAATCCAGATGTTGAAGTAACACATGTTCATTTGAACGATAGTACCATCATGGGTATCAGATTAAAAAGCAAGAAGGCATTCTCTGTACAATATCACCCGGAAGCTTCACCTGGCCCACATGATTCAAATTATTTGTTTGATCAATTCATGGAAATGATACGATCAGGCGTTAAAGAATTAGAAGCCGTCAATTCCTAAATAACTAAATCATTCAATCCTTAAATTAAAAATTTCTATGAGTTTAATTGAAAGTATCCACGCCCGACAAATTCTAGACAGCCGTGGTAACCCAACTGTTGAAGTTGATGTTGTAACTGAAAGCGGTGCATTCGGTCGTGCTGCTGTGCCATCTGGTGCTTCTACCGGAACCCACGAAGCTGTTGAGTTACGCGATGGTGATAAGAAAAGCTATCTTGGAAAAGGTGTAACGAAAGCTGTTGCTAATGTTAACACTAAAATTGCTCCTGAAATTGTAGGGTTCGATGTATTCGATCAGAACCTTCTTGATAAAATCATGATTGAATTGGATGGCACACCAACAAAAGGAAAGCTTGGTGCTAATGCTATCTTAGGTACGTCTTTGGCAATTGCTAAGGCTGCTGCTATGGAAGCTGGTATGCCATTGTACCGTTACATTGGTGGTGTTAATGCTAACACGCTTCCTGTGCCGATGATGAACATTCTGAATGGTGGTAGCCATGCAGATAACTCAATCGACTTCCAGGAGTTTATGGTTATGCCTGTTAAGGCTGACACATTCTCTGAAGCATTGCAAATGGGTACTGAAGTATTCCATACCTTAAAGAAAGTACTTCACGATAAAGGCTTATCTACTAACGTAGGTGATGAAGGTGGTTTCGCTCCTAATATCGCTTCAAATGAAGAAGCTATTGAGATTGTGATTAAAGCTATTGAGAAGGCAGGCTTCAAACCAGGTGTTGACATATTCATCGCTATGGATGCAGCTAGCTCTGAGTTCTATGATGCTAAATCTAAAACATATCATTTCAAAAAATCAGATGGCAAGAAATTGAAGTCTGAAGAGATGGTAGAGTATTGGGCTAAGTGGGCAAAGAAATATCCTATCATTTCTATTGAAGATGGTATGGCTGAAGAAGATTGGACAGGCTGGAAAGGCTTGACTGATAAAATCGGTAAGAATGTACAATTAGTAGGTGATGATTTGTTTGTAACTAATGTTGATTTCCTTCAGAAAGGAATTGACATGGGAGTTGCTAATTCTATCCTTGTAAAAGTAAATCAAATCGGTTCTTTAACGGAGACAATCAACGCCGTTAACCTGGCAAAACGTAATAGCTATAAGAGCATCATGTCTCACCGCTCTGGTGAAACTGAAGACAGCACTATTGCTGACTTGGCTGTAGCATTAAACACTGGTCAGATTAAGACTGGTTCTGCTTCACGTTCAGACAGAATGGCGAAGTACAATCAGCTAATCAGAATTGAAGAAGAGCTTGGTGAAGTTGCTTATTTCCCAGGTAAGAAATTCTAATCATATTTCTTTTATTGTAATGAGAAGCCAGGACTTATGTCCTGGCTTTTTGTTTATAAGTGGTTGAAGAAATTTGTGCCGGTTACCAGCGTTTTAAAGATTAAGAAGTATTTCATATCTTTAGTATACTTTTTAATCTATTATGCTGAAGAAAATACCTCATCGCTATCGCAATTTTTACGTTATCACTGGAGTTATCTTTATTCTATGGATGCTTTTTTTGGATAACAACGATCTGATTTCGCGATTTAAACTTAAAAACAAATTGAACTCGCTTGAAAACGAGAAGGAGTATTATAATGAGAAGATCAAGGAGGTTGAGAAAGATCGTGACGAGCTTTTTGGTGATCGAGAATCCATTGAAAAGTTTGCCCGTGAGAAGTATTTAATGAAGAAAGAAACAGAAGATATTTTTATCGTTAGCGAAGAGTAAACCAATTTTGTATGCGTGCGAACCTGATCGTTTTTCTTCTAATACTCGCTACACTTCAGGTATACGCACAAAAAGATTTTGAAGAAGGATCTGATTGGTCATTAAAAGACAGAGGTTATCTCGGTATTGGTCTTGGAGGCTTAGGCTTCGGTAGCAGTAGTTACGGAAATTATTTTACCATTGGTCTATCTGGCCAGGTTGGTTACATGCTAACCAAAGATTTATCTACAGGTATTGGTCTCGAATATCAATACACAAATTACGGGAGTGGAAATCAGAGTAAAGGTTACAGCACATACAATGGATATCCATTTGTGCGATATAATATAAAAGATTTCTTCCTTCAAGCTGACTATGATTATTACAGTGTTCCATCTATTAGTACCAATGAGCGGAAATTGATCAATAGATTTTTTCTTGGAATTGGATACTCATCACCTACACAAAATGGAGGCAGATTTAACTTTCTTGTTTCCTACGACTTTCTATATCCTAATCCTTACGTGTTAACATCACCACTGTCAACACGATTCTATTTTACTTTCTAAAAGACAAGCTCAAATCGTTCTGCCAACGCCTTAAGATCATCTACTACTTTGGAGTTTAATGGAATGCCCTCTCTGGTTCTGATCTCACTAGTCTCTCTCTCGGGGTCCCCAGGAATAACAACGTTTGGCTGACCTTCTACTGTTTTAGCATTTCGGAAAGTAGTTATCCAATTGTCCATATGATTTTTGAAATCCTCAGCAGGCCTAAATGCATCAACACGCATGGCACCAAAGAAATGTCCAATACCTTCGCCAACAGGATTGGCAGGTGGTGAAAGAAAGCTAACGAATGGAGGTACCCATGGTCCATAATTAGCTCCCGATAATACGGCTGAAAATATATCAACCCATGCTCCAAGACAAAAACCTTTATGACTACCATGTTCACGATCGCTGCCTAAAGGAATCAAAGCACCACCATCTTTTAGCTCATGAGGATTTGTTGAAGATGTTCCATCTTTCTTTTGAATCCATCCTTCAGGTGCTTCTTTATTTTTACGTTGTAAAATTTCAAGTTTACCATTAGCAGCAGTAGTCGTTGCAAAGTCAGCAACAAATGCTGGTTGTGTTGCAGCAGGTATGGCAACACATATTGGGTTTGTTCCTAAAAGACGTTCTACTGAGAATGTAGGTGCTACCAGCGGACTTGCATTGGTCATGGCTATGCCAATCATATCATGCTCCAGCGCCATCATGGAGTGATAGCCAGCAATACCAAAGTGATTGGAGTTTTTAACAGCTACCCAGCCGGTGCCACATGTCTTTGCTTTATTAATAGCAATCTCCATAGCCTGAGGTGCTACAACTAATCCTAATCCAGCATCACCATCTACAACAGCAGTGCTTGGTGTTTCGTGTACAACGTGAACGCGCGGTTTTGCATTTACGCGTTTGGCTTCCCATAGACGAACATAACCAGACAGACGCGCAATGCCGTGTGAATCAATTCCCCGAAGGTCAGCGCTTAATAAAACATCAGTTGCAAGTCTGGCCTGATCATCAGGGCAACCTATTTTAGTAAGCATGGAGAAGGTAAAAGTCTTTAATGATTCAAGTGAATAAATGGCGTCCATAGTATGTTATCTAACGCACAAATATTGCTTTTTTATTTCGGTTGATGGAGTTAAGATTTCTATAAATTATCTTTTGTTCTGGGCAGGCTTACAATAAAAGTAGATCCTATTCCAGGCTGACTTTTTACTTCTATAGTTCCTTTTAATAAAGCCAATTGTGTTCTGATAAGATAAAGCCCCAAGCCCTTACCTTCTATGTGCGTATGGAATCGTTGATATAATGTAAAAATTTTAGCATGAAATCTTTCGAGGTCAATTCCTGTACCATTGTCTTCAATGGTAAAGCCATAGGTAATTTCATCTTGAAAAGTTTTGAATTCTATTACTAATTTTCTTTCAGGATCGCGGTACTTAATTGCATTCGTAATGAGATTGTATAAAATGCTATGTAAGTAACTGCGTATGGTAAAGAAAGAATGTACTGCAGAAGTATTGATGGTGAGATCAATTGTATTTGTAGCCAGTTGCGACATTAATGTTTGTTGAACGGTATTTAGAAGTTCATCAATATTAACCATTTCCTTAGGCTCTGATTGAAGGCCTCGTATCTCCAGAATTTTAGTTAGATCCCGAATTACTTCCTCAAGATTCAGGATAGATTTCTCCATGTAATTTAAAATATGAAGTAATTGAGGATCGTTTACTTTGTCTTTCTCAACAAGCTGCATTAATCCCAACAGCGTTGCAATGGGACCTCTTAAATTGTGAGATGAAATAAATGAAAATTGTAGAACATCATTATTTTGTTCAACCAATTGTTCAATCAGATTGGCCTTTTCTTTTTCATCCTCATTTCGGCGTGTAATATCCTGACCAATTCCAATTAGCGATCCATCGGTTAACCGAACATTGGTCCAACTGGAATCTATGGTTGAGCCACTCCTTGTAGTCATGGTGAAGTCGCTCCAGGTATTTTCTGACTTCGTCATAAATTGCATAACCTGATTGCGCAAAGCCTCATTGGGATAAAGCTCCATCATCATATTACGAGACCTCATTTCTTCGTAGGTCCACCCTAAAATGCTTTCACAGTTTTTGTTAGCAAACAATAAATTTCCTGTTACGTCAAAATGCACCAGCATTAATGGCAGATTATCAAAAACACGTTGAAGCTTATCTTTCTGTGCAATAAGTTCTTGTTCTGCTTTTTTGTGCTCATCAATGTTTGTGTTAATCCCATCAATTCTAATGGGCTTACCTTCTTTATTTTTCGTTAGCCAAATTCTGCTTGAGATCCATTTAACATTGCCAAATTTATCTTTTATCCGAGTCTCAGATTGTGCTTCATTATGTTCAAGTAATTTCTGATACACCTGATGAGTAACGTTTAAGTCTTCTGAGAAGACACTTTGTTTTAAGAGTTCGCTATTGTCAATAAATTCCTGTGCATTGTATCCATAGAGTGCCTGTGCAGCGCTATCATTGATATAGTCTATTTGTAATTTTCCTTCTGCACTTAAGTGAGCAGACCACACAACATCTTTTAACGATGATAAAATTTTGTTTAGCTTTTCTTCGCTTTGTCGAACCATTGCTTGAGCCTGCTCTTCTATTTTTTTCTGTAAGTCGATGAGGTGTTCATTTGCTGTATGCAACTCTTCATTCGCTGCGAGAAGTTCTTCGTTTGTAGCGGAGTATTCTTCATTTGCAGCTGCAAGTTCTTGCGTTAGTCCATCTAATTTTTTTGTGCGCTCGAGAACCTGATTTTCTAACTCCTGATTTAATTGAAATAACTTTTTCTCATAGACATTTCGAACGGAGATATCATAAGAAACAATTAGCATAGCATCTCTATCTTTCCAGGTTACTGAAGTTGATGATATCTCGACATAAAATAACTCACCATTTTTCTTCTGATGTTCCCAAAGACCTTCAGCTTTGAAACCTTTATTAGGTGTTGATAAGCGATTTTGAAGTCGATGTGCTTCTTCCTTTGATCGTATGTCATAAACGGTCATGGAAAGGAATTCGGTTTCAGTATATCCATATTTTAGTATGCATGGTTTATTGACGGCGAGAAACTTTTTGGTCTCGATATCAAAAACAAACATGGGATTGGGGTTATTATCGAAGAGTGTGCTGTAGTCTGTAAAGCGCTGTTGAAGTTTTTTCTGAAAGTTGATGTATAGAAGAAAAAAGAATAACGCAGAAAAGATTATGAAGGACAGGCGTACCCAAACAACAATGTTATTGAGTTTCTTAACGTCTATTTCAACTATTGAATTCAGGATAATGGAACTGACGAAAAGCCAGAGAATCCCAATTGACAAATAGATTATAACAATAATTATGGGCTGTTTAAACCGTCTAAGCATGCGGTCTTTTTTAGTAATAATGCTTGTTCTGGCTCTCCCTATTAAGATACGAAATTATGGTGATTATTTTTTTTGATTACAGGTGATTTGCCTGTTGAATATGTTAAACCTCCTGATTTTTAGTTTTGACGGTATTTTTTTTGATTCACGGTTTATGGAAAATAATGAGAGGCTGCATCTCATTAGAAAAACAATAATATGAAACTTACCATGTTTGTGTTGGCCATGAGCCTAACCACGCCATTAATAGCTCAAAATGATAAAACGGTAGATTCAAAAATTACCGATGTAACCGTTTTTCTCGATAAAGCACAAGTAACACGTGAAGTAAAGACGCGTGTTGAGAACGGTAAAACCAATCTTATTCTCACTGGACTTAGTTCATTGCTAGAACAACAGAGCATCCAGGTTTCTGGTAAAGGAAACATTGTTATTTTGGGTATAGCTCATCAACTGAATTATTTGAATGAGCTTAACCTTCCTAAGACACTATCGATACTAAAAGATTCTATTGAGTTTTATCAAAACCAGGTAGGATTTACACAGAGTCAACTTGAGATTTTGAATAAGGAAGAACAAATGCTTATGAGCAATCAGAAAATAGGTGGCACATCTCAGAATTTAACCGCAGCTGAGCTTAAAACTATGGCTGATTTTTATCGAAGCAGACTGTTCGATATAGTCAATTCAAGAACTAAGGCCAATGAAAAAATAAAGACTGCAACTAAACGTATGACTATTCTTCAACAACAAGTAAATGAACGTACTGATATTTACTCTTGTAATACAAGCGAGATAGTGGTTAGTGTTTCAGCAGATGAAGTTGCTTCGGTGAGCCTTGAAGTAAAATACATTGTACCTAATGCGGGCTGGCAGCCAGTCTATGATTTGCGTGCTATCAATACTAAAAGTCCGGTGCAATTAAATTATAAAGCTAATGTTTATCAAAGCACAGGTGAGGATTGGAAAAATGTTAAGCTTAGACTTTCTACAGCAAATCCAAATCTGGGTGGATTGAAGCCAGAACTAGATCCATGGTATCTTAATTTTTACGCACCAGTTTCATATATGTTGAAAGGAAGAATTTCAGGTATACAGATGGCGCCTTCTATGGCCGGAGCTTCTGAAGATAAGTTAACGTCCGAAGAGGAGATCACTACAGTAGCCAACTACGTAACAGCAATTCAGGCTACGTTAAATACAGAATTTGTCATCTCACTTCCATATACAGTAAGTTCTTCATCAAAGCCGACGTTGGTAGATATAAAAAACTATGAGATGAAAGCTGACTACCGCTATGCAGTTGCACCTAAGCTTGATCAGGATGCTTTCCTGATGGCAAATGCTACAGGTTGGGAAGATTTTAATTTATTACCTGGCGAAGCTAATGTTTTCTTTGAAGGAACCTTTGTTGGAAGATCATTCATCGATCCAAATTCTATAAAAGATACGCTTGCTGTTTCTTTAGGACGTGATAAACGAATTGTTGTGAAACGTGAGAAGTTAAAAGATTTCAGCAGTCGTAAATTCATAGGATTGAATCAACGTGATAATTACACCTATGAAATTTCGGTTCGAAACACGAAGAATGAAGCGGTGAAAATAGTTATTGAAGACCAGATTCCGGTTTCACAGAATGATCAGATTGAGGTGACATTGGGTGATATAAACGGCGCAGTGATACACCCTGATACAGGCAAATTAACTTGGGAATTAATAGTTCAACCTAACGAGACTAAAAAAGTAAATTACAAGTTTG
>DATJHZ010000478.1:0-4643 GCA_035493595.1 Cyclobacteriaceae bacterium
TTCGGAGGATATGGCCTGGCGATATATCAAAATGACATGCTATACTGATAATGAGGAGTACACTAAAAGCTACCAGGATTTTGTCGTAAACATTCAGCCAGAGATAGCACCAGTATCTGATCAACTGAATAAGAAAGCAGCTGCCTCTTCTTTCCTTACAGATTTATCACGTCAGGCAGGTTATGATATCATGATACGCAATCTGAAAAAAGAGATTGAGATTTTCAGAGAAGAGAACGTGCCATTATATACGGAGATTCAAACGGAAACTCAGAAGTATGCACAGCTTTCAGGTGCTATGACAGTTGAGCTCGACGGCAAAGAAGTTACACTTCAACAGGCTTCAGTTCTTTTAATGTCTACCGACAGAGCCAAGCGTGAAGAAGTCTATCATAAAATATCAGCGCGTCGTTTACAGGATAAAGAAAAACTTGATGATTTGTTTTCAGCTTTGATAAAGTTGCGCCATCAGGTTTCATTGAATGCAGGCTTTGCTAATTTCCGCGATTACATGTTCAAGTCTCTTGGACGATTTGATTATACAACACAAGATTGTTTCAATTTTCATGATGCTATTCAGAAAGAAGTAGTGCCAATCATGAATGATATGACCGTGGAGAGAAAGACTGCTTTGAAAGTAAACTCACTTCGTCCATGGGACAAAGCTGTAGACCCTGAAGGAAGAGAAGCATTAAAACCATTTACATCCGGTAAAGAGCTTACCGATAAAACTATTGAATGCTTTAAGCGACTTGATCCATACTTAGGGCAGTGTCTGTCTATCATGAAAGAGATGGGACATCTTGATCTTGAATCAAGAAAAGCCAAAGCGCCTGGTGGATATAATTATCCGTTAGCTGAGATTGGTGTTCCTTTCATTTTTATGAATGCAACATCAACCCTTCGCGATATGGTTACCATCATGCACGAAGGTGGCCATGCCATTCACAATTTTGTTACACGCGATTTAGAACTCAACGATTTTAAATCAACACCATCAGAGGTTGCAGAGTTGGCGTCCATGTCAATGGAATTATTGTCAATGGATCACTGGGATGTCTTCTTTACCAATGAAGCTGAACTGAAACGCGCCAAGCGCGAACACCTTGAAGACATTCTTGAAACACTTCCATGGGTTGCAACCATAGATAAATATCAACACTGGATTTATGAAAATGCAAATCACTCGTTGGAAGACAGAAAGAAAGAATGGAATAAAATCTTCGATCAGTTTGCTGATACTGTTACAGATTGGAGTGGTTTACAGGATGCAAAAGATTATCTGTGGCAAAAGCAACTACATCTTTATGAGGTGCCATTCTATTACATTGAATATGGTATGGCCCAGCTTGGTGCTATTGCTGTTTGGCGTAACTTCAGAAAGGATAGAGCTAAGGGATTGAATGGATATTTAAATGCGCTGAAGCTTGGCTACATGCGTACTATTCCAGAAATCTATAAAGCAGCAGATATAAAATTTGATTTCAGCAGAGAATACATAAAAGAGCTGATGCAATTTGTGAGAGAAGAACTTGCAAAAGTTTAACGACGAGCTTTATCGAGGAGGTTACTAAACATAGTAGCCTCTTCTTCTGTCAGGTCTAATAGCGAATCCATTTCTTCGGCACTTTTATCGATGGTTTGAAGCAATTTCATGCCTTCATTTGTAATAGAAACGTCAACAGCGCGCTTGTCTTGTGGGCAAATATTTTTTGTAATTAAATCCTTGGCAGCTAGTCTGTCAAGAAGTCTGGATACATCAGAATTTCTATCCAGCATACGAGATTTTATTTCAGTACCTGAAATGCTTTTAGGATGTTGGCCTCTCAATATCCGCAGAATATTAAATTGCTGCGATGTGATGCCATAAGGCTTCATAAAATCTTGCTGCTTCGAAGACAACCAATTGGTTGTGTAGATAAGATTGATGATCGCCTTTTGCTGAGCGTTCCGAAATTTACTTTGTTTGATCTCTTCTTCAATTTTCATGATTTGGCAATAAGGCATTTATAGGTTAATAATAAAATAAGCTTTGCTGTTAAACAAAGCTTATTTTATTAATTAAGCCGTTAAGCCTTAGTCTTTGCTGAATTCTGCATTAGCATTAATAGCAACTTCGTCGCTAACAACAGCATCTGCTGTACCTGCACCTACTCCAAAGTCTTTTCTTTTCAATGTACCAGTGATTTTAAAACCAGCAACATTTTTCTTTGAGTAAGGATGAACAATTGGACCGTTTACAATAACATCCAATTCAACAGCCTTTGTTACACCGTGTAAAGTAAGATCGCCAGTCAATTTGTATTTCTTACCATCTACTTTCTTGAATGATTTGCTTTTGAAAGTAAGCGTAGGGAATTTAGCTACATCAAAGAAATCAGGAGTCTTTAAGTGCTCATCTCTCTTATCCATATCAGTGTTGATGGTATTAACATCTGCAGTTAATTCAATAACAGCATCTGAGAAATCATCTTTTGATGAAGTTAATTTTACATCAAATGATTTGAAAGAACCTTCAACTGTAGAAAGTAATAAGTGAGTTACACCAAAGCCAAGTTTAGCATGGGCTTTATCAAGTGACCAGTTTTGTGCAAATGTGCTACCAGCAATAAGGACAAGAGCGAGTAATGAACTAATTTTTTTCATGTTTTGATTTAGTTTTATAATGTTTGATGCGAGTATAACGTAAGATAATGATTATATGTTTAAACATATAATTTTTATTTTGTAACTATCTGATTCACAGTAACAATAATTTCATTATTGACTAAATATACGCTAAAAGATAAAGCCTGTAATACCTGATTTTTAAGGTATAAAGTTTACAGCTTGAGATAGAAATCCTTTGTAAGGTCTTTATACGATGAAGACCAGTTTTCACCCTCTTCATATAACACAATCTCACCGGTTTCTACAGACTTGGTCTGATATGAAAACTCCAGGAGAAGTCGCTCGATAGGTTTCTCTTTACGCGTGCGAAAACTCCATTGCCGATTGCAAGTCAATTGATATTTGCTCGCGAGCTCTATAAAGTTCAACCCTTCCTGGTAGGGAAGAATCACATTGAATTTCCCGTCTCTATTTAATAATCGCACAGTTTCTTTTAGCAGATCTTGAAAAGGTAATGTATCGGTATGTCGGGTAATGGCTCTTTTTTCTTCTGGTGGTTTCTGACTGTTTTCAAAGTATGGTGGATTTGATATAATCATATCATACTTTATTGTGGATTCGAATTGTTGAATAGGTGTATGATGAACGGTAATTTTTTCTGCCCATGGAGAATGCATTACATTTTCAGCAGCTTCATGTGAAGCATGAGCTTCCAGTTCTACAGCATCAATCTTTATTGACGATGTTGCACGTTGTGCGAGCATTAATGCAATTAATCCTGAGCCTGTACCAATATCAAGAATAGATTGAGCTGCATTAATATTTGCCCACGCACCTAACAGTACACCATCTGTGCCGACCTTCATCGTTGATCGATCGTGATGAATTGTAAACTGTTTGAAACGAAACGGTGTGTGTTTCATCTTCTTAAATTATTTTGGCAGAGCAGCTATTACACCATTTACGAGATTAGCCATGCTAAAATTTTTATTATGTGTTACGCCGAGCCTGACTACCACAAGTTTTTTAGAAGGAACAATAACGATGAACTGTTTTTCAAATCCGTCGGCCATGATAGATTCATTCGGCAGACCTGGATATTCTACATCAGATGGATTTGCCGGATCTCCAAGATTGAGCCACCACTGCGCACCATACTGTCTGTTCTTTGCAGCAGGTGCCGGTGTCGATGAGTATTTCACCCATCCTTCCGGAAGAATTCGTTCGCCATTCCATACGCCATCATTTAAATAGAGCAGACCAAATCGCGCCCAGTCGCGTGCAGTAGCAAAACTGTACGATGAGCCAACAAATGTTCCGGAAGCATCTGGTTCAATAATAGCATGCGTCATTCCTATTTTATAGAATAAGCGTTCATAAGGAAGTCTATAATATTGATCATCGCCTGCAGCTTGTCTCACAATCCTTGAAAGTATGTTGGTTGAGCCACTGGAATATTGAAAGAATTCGCCGGGCTTATGCTTCAATGGCAAGCTTGCTGCGTAAGCTGCTTTATCGTCGCTTCTTATAAACATGTTATGAAAATCAGAAGTAGGAATGAAATACGACTCTGACCATTTCAAACCACTACTTGCCTGAAGTAAATTATTGAGTGTTATTTCTTTTCGCCCATCATGTTGCCATTCAGCTACTGGGGCAGGAGCCTCAACAGTCAACTTGCCATCTTTAACCATCAAGCCCACCAGTGCATTGGTGATACTTTTCGTCATGGACCAACCCATCAATCTCGAATGCTGATTAAATCCGTCAGCATACTTTTCGCCAATCAGTTGTCCATTGTATACAACAACAACGCCGTGTGTGTAGACTGGTTTTTTCGGATCTATATCTACGAAAGCATTTTCAATAGCTTGTTTTACAGCATCGTAATTAACACCGGGTATGATAGTATCTGAAACCAGATTACCAGTAGGCCATGCAATAGAATCCGTATTGACAGGTGATGAGGCAATGCTGATTTTTTGATTTCTTACTTCGGCTTCAGATTGTTCGGATAATAAAGTACAACCCAA
>DATJHZ010000479.1:0-5058 GCA_035493595.1 Cyclobacteriaceae bacterium
AGTCTTGGCAATCTTAGCTGCCTTCTCATAACCAATATGAGTATTAAGAGCAGTTACCAGCATCAATGAATTTTCAAGATGTTGTTTGATCACGGGAAGATTAGGCTCAATGCCCAACGCACATTTCTCATTGAACGATACACAGGCATCACCAATAAGTCTGGCAGATTGTAACACGTTAGCGGCTATCACAGGCTTGAATACGTTAAGCTCAAAATGACCTGTTGCTCCGCCAAAAGATACAGCAACATCATTACCAATTACCTGAGCACATACCATGGTCAATGCTTCTGGTTGTGTAGGATTTACTTTGCCTGGCATGATAGACGATCCCGGCTCATTGTCAGGTATGATGATCTCACCTATTCCACAACGCGGTCCGGAGCTCAGCATTCTAATGTCATTAGCAATCTTCATAAGAGAAACTGCTGAACGTTTCAACGCGCCAGACAGCTCCACCATAGCGTCGTGAGCAGCAAGTGATTCAAATTTGTTGGGTGCAGTTATAAAAGGATATCCTGTTAGATCGGCAATTTTCTTGGCTACTAAAACATCATAACCCTTTGGTGTATTCAAACCTGTACCTACGGCTGTTCCACCAAGAGCGAGTTCGCGAACCACTTCAAGTGCGTTGTTCAGGGCACGAATACTATTATCAATTTGCTGAACATAACCTGAGAACTCCTGACCTAAAGTCAAAGGCGTTGCATCCATAAAATGCGTACGTCCTGTCTTTACTATAGACTGAAACTCTGCTGACTTCTTCGCAAGGGAATCACGCAGTTTCTTCATTCCTGGAATTGTGATCTCAACAGTTTGCTTATAAGCAGCAATGTGCATGGCTGTTGGGAAAGTATCATTGGATGATTGCGATTTGTTAACATCATCATTTGGATGTAAAACTTTCTGGTCGTCTGTAAGTTTACCGCCACTTAAAACATGAGCGCGGTAAGCTACCACCTCATTTACATTCATATTGCTTTGTGTACCTGAGCCTGTTTGCCAGATCACCAATGGAAATTCGCCATCAAGTTTGCCAGCCAGGATCTCATCACACACCTTGCCAATCAGATCTTTTTTATCAGCAGCAAGAACACCTAGTTCATGGTTAGCCTGAGCTGCAGCCTTTTTGAGATAGGCAAACGCATAGATAATTTCTTTAGGCATGCTGGCTTCAGGCCCAATTTTGAAATTATTACGTGAACGTTCTGTCTGAGCTCCCCAATATTTGGTGGATGGCACTTGCACCTCACCCATGGTGTCTTTTTCAATGCGATAATCCATAGCTGTTAATTTGTTTGTGGCAAAATTATAAAAAGCTGAAAAAGAAAATGCCCTGAGAGATCAGGGCATCCTTATTTATTTTTTAGTCGTCACCGCTCCTTGAAGAATTTATCCTCGTCTTCGGGGTCGCCACTATCACCACCATCAATAGGTTTAGCGATAGCATGGATACTTAGAATTCTAAACTCTGTGCGTCTGTTTTTCTGGCGACCTACTGGGTTGTCAGTCCCGTCTGGGTTAGTATTTCTCGCTATTGGTCTAGACTCTCCATAACCTTTAGGAACCATTCGTTCAGGAGAAATTCCTTTTTTGATCAAATAATTAACAGCTGATTCAGCTCTTCGCTGCGACAGAACCCGGTTATATTCTTCATCATCGACGCTATCTGTATGAGAACTTAGCTCAATGACTATTTCGGGATTATCCACCAATACTTGGAATAGATTGTCAAGCTCTTTGGCCGCTTCCGGTGTGATGTTCCATTTGTTAAATGGATAGTAAATGTTCTCGAGGGCGAAAATTTTTGTACTATCAATTTTATCAAGTACAATCAACGTATCGAAAGTAATGTTTGTCAACAGTTCTTTTAAAGTCCGTGGATCAACAGATTTTCCTTTTGTTGTGTATGACTCACGTTTAACTAAATAACCAGAGGTTTCTCCAACCAATTCGTAGTCCTCATTTTCATAAACTCTGAAGAGGAACTTACCATCATTACCCGTAACATAATCCTGCATCAGATCACCCTTGCCATCAAGCATACTTACTTTGGTGTTGGGAAGAATTTCACGCTTGCCATTTTTATCGGCATAGGTTATGCCTTGCAGGTAATAGTTGATCACTTTCAGATCAGGATCTTCATTTATAAAAGTGTAGATATCATCATCGCCTTTTCCTCCTTCGCGGTTAGAAGTAAAGAATCCACGGTCAGGCTTAAATAAAAATATACCAAAGTCGTCAGCACTTGAGTTGACAGGCTGACCAAGATTTTCAATTGTAGTTTTTCCGTTAGCACGCTTTACAACAAAGAGGTCGAGCTCACCAAAACCAGGATGGGTGTCTGAAGCAAAATATAACTTACCATCATCTGATACATAAGGGAACATTTCATTACCTGGAGTGTTGATCTCAGGCCCCATGTTTCTTACACGGGAAAAGCGACCACGTCCATCAGACTGTGCTGAATAAATATCCGTGCCGCCATAACCACCCAGGCGATTTGAAGCAAAATATATTGTTCTTCCATCGGGACTAAATGCAGGTGTTGAATCCCATCCGTAAGTATTTTGAACTTTAGGACTATCACTTTGCTTGAATTGTGTATTCAAACCCGGTGCAAGAATGGGCACGGTCCATACACCATTTCGTTCCCTTGAAAGGTATAGATCAACATCCATCCCTTCTTTTTTCTTTTCAGAATTACCCTTCGCGAAGAACATGGTTTTTCCATCAGGAGAAAATGTAATACAGCCTTCATTACGGATAGCTTCATTGATGCCTCCCGAAAGTGGTTCGAGTGTTGCCGGGTCTACGTTAGCACCACGTGATCCTATTCTATATAAATCTGTATAAGGCGTACCTGTAGCTTCATAGATTTTACCATTGCCGCGAGAAGAAGTAAAGTACAATTGGTTGTTGAGAAATACAGGTGAGTATTCACTTGAAGGTGTATTCAGGGCTTCAAGGTTTTTGATGCGATAATATTTTGGTTTTTCATCCAGCCCTTTGATGTATTCCAATCCTTTTATTTCAGCATTGGCGGCATCTTTCATTTTTTCGTTTGTTGTGCGGGCTACTATTTCTTCTACTTGCTTACGGGCCTCATCGTATTTGCCATTGGCTTTAAGCGCTTGTGCATAGTAGTATTGAATGGAATCTTTATCAAAAGCTTTTCCACCTGCCTTTTCAAGATAAGGCTCTGCATCTTTCAGGCGATTGGATAAACGGTATGATTCTGCAATGAAGTAATTTGCTTTGCCGGGATTACGAGCCATCGTCTTTTTGTAAAGACTTATAGCTGTTTCATATTTTCCTAGATTAAAAGCTTTCTGAGCTTTCTTCTCAACGCTGCACGCGAATACTAGAAGAGTTAGTATGATAAGCAGTATTTTTTCCTTCATGGCAGCTTAAAAAATTTGATTCATAAAACTACGAAATTTCTATTTAGTTTTTTCTTTTCAGCATGAAGGATGTGTTGTATTAAGCAACCGTAGCTTCGTTTGATAAGTACCGACTTAGCCAGGTTTCTGATGCCGGTGTTAGCCATTGTTTTTGCAACTCTTCCTTCGTGGGAACAAGATTATTAAATGTTATTGTCTTACCAGTCCACATACCTTCTTTATTTTTTTGCTTAAGGCTGTTGAGTGGTAATATGATGATGTTATCATTATGGTTCTCCGACAGAAAAGCTACTTTCGTCCGATCGAAGAAGTCAAGGTGAAGCTGCTCGCCTAAACTTTTAAGTATGCGAACAGATCCGTCTATAGAGCAACCACTTGCTGCATTATAACCTTCATCGGCAGCAAGCACAATGAAGTGATCATAAAATATCTGAAAAGATGTTTTCATCGGCTGCCCATGAACCTGCCATTGCTCTGTAAACGCTGTGAGTTCCTTAAAAATTATATCTTTTTCAGAAGAAGAAATTTTTCTGTCTGCCTGGTAAATCCACACCCTCGAATGGTCAGCAATTGAATTAAATGGAACGAACATAATCTTTTAACTATCCTAGTTATCTTAAAGTAAACCTTGTGCTTCGGCAATTAGTTCGGCAAGATCCTTTACCTGAATATCAGCCTCGCGTTCTTTATTCTTTACGCCATCGCTCATCATAGTCATGCAAAAAGGGCAAGCAACAGCCACTGTTGTTGCACCCGTTGCGATTGCTTCTTCTGTGCGCTCTACATTGATGTCTTTATTTCCTTTTTCAGGTTCTTTAAACATTTGTCCTCCCCCAGCACCACAACATAATCCGGTAGTTCGGCAACGCTTCATTTCTATCAGCTCGGCATCAAGGGCCTGCAGTACTGCACGTGGTGCTTCGTAAATATTGTTAGCTCTTCCTAAATAACATGAGTCGTGATAGGTTATTTTTTTTCCTTTGAAAGAACCTCCCTCCGTCATCTTTATTTTTCCTTCATTAATAAGTTGTTGAAGAAATGTAGCATGATGAATAACTTCATAATTACCACCAAGCTCGGGGTATTCATTTTTTATAGTGTTGAAACAATGCGGACAAGCCGTTACAATTTTCTTCACACCATAACCATTCAATACCTGAATGTTACTCATGGCCTGCATCTGAAAAAGAAACTCATTACCCGCACGTCGTGCAGGATCTCCCGTGCAGGTTTCTTCTGTGCCCAATACGGCAAACTTAACTTGTACAGCGTTTAAGATTCTAACGAAAGCTTTTGTTACACGCTTATACCGGTCATCAAAGGAGCCGGCACATCCAACCCAAAATACAACTTCTGGCGTTTCGCCTTTTGCTGTAAGCTCAGCAAGTGTTGGAACCTGATATTGATTTTCTGCCATGCTTCTTACTTATTTATTGATATCATTTGACCAGTTAAACCTATCGCTTGGAGAAAATTTCCATGGCGCAAAACTTGTTTCAATATTTTGAAACATAGAATTCCAGGATGGCGGTGAGCCAGATTCTTCCATTGCTACATAGCGTCGTAATTCTACAATTATTTCGAGAGGATTGATCATCACCGGGCAAGCTTCAACACATGCGTTGCAACTGGTACAGGCATTTATTTCTTCTTT
>DATJHZ010000480.1:0-12123 GCA_035493595.1 Cyclobacteriaceae bacterium
TAAAACTTCTCCCCATTGTTCAAAAACTTTTCCATCCCATTCAGTTCTAAATCTTATCGGACTTCCAACTTTCCAATCTGTAATCATGTCGCTTCCATATTGCCACTTTTTTACAAGCTCAGGCTTGGTAAGCGTGTCCCAAACTTTTTGAACAGAAGCTTTAACTGTGATGATGGAGATGTTTCTTGCCATTTCTTTAATTATGTTTTGATTGTTAGTCAAAATTAAAACTACACACGACAGCCCTATGTCAGCAGTCAAAAGAAATTACCCTTCTACAGTTATTATTTTCCCATGATGTTAAAACTATAAACATAGAAATCAGGATCAACCTTAATCGTGACTTGATTCGATTCAAGTTTTTCCACCTGAGGTTGTGCTGTGGGTTTTAATAACTTTTCTTTTCCATCAATATAAATCTTTATGGGCATATCAAATGTAGTAATGCAGTTAGACCACCTGTAAACCAGATTTCCATTTCTAACCCAATATTCAAAAACAGGAATGCGATAATCTCTTAAATATTGATCAAAGAATGGTTTAAGCTTAAGGTCTAAACTTTTTGCTATGTACTCTTCTATTTGTTGAGTTGTAACTGTCTGATGGTAGAAATCTTTACTAAGACCTCGAAGCATGGCTCTCCATTTTTCATCACTATTAACAATTTGTCGTAACGTATGTAAAATATTGTTGCCCTTGTTGTACATATCAGATGAACCTTCAGAGTTAACGCCATAGTTACCTATGATTGGTTCTCTATTTTGAATGCCTAATCGTATCCCACGAGTATATTCTGCTGCTGCTTCTTTGCCATAATAGTATTCAATGAACAAGCTTTCTGAATACATCGTAAATCCCTCGTGAATCCACATGTCGGCAATGTCCTTGTAGGTAATGTTGTTGGCAAACCACTCATGACCTGATTCGTGAATGATAATGTAATCCCATTTCAATCCCCAACCTGTGTAACTTAAATCACGACCTAAGTATCCATTTTGATAACCATTACCATACGTAACAGAGCTTTGATGTTCCATGCCTAAATAAGGAACTTCAATTAATTTATAACTGTCTTCATAAAACGGATAAGGTCCAAACCAATGCTCAAAAGCCTTCATCATTCTGGTGGCATCTTTAAAATGTACTTTGGCTTTCTCCAGATTAGGACGCAACACCCAATAGTCCATATCTAAAGGTCCCTTTTCACCAGCATACTTTTCATTGAAATGAACATAATCGCCGATGTTAATATTGACGCCGTAATTATTGATTGGATTTTTAACTTCCCATGTATATGTTTTCGTTTTATCCTTTTCTTTCTTTTCTGATTTTAGTCGGCCGTTGGAGACTGCTACCAGATTTCCTGGAACATTCAATGAAATAAGCATGCCGTTGTCTGGTTCATCGTACATGTGATCTTTGCATGGCCACCATAAGCTTGCTCCAATACCCTGACACGAAGTAGCGATGAAGTGATGACCTAATGAATCTTTGCTCCATGTAAATCCGCCATCCCACGGCGCACGCACAGCTACGTGTGGCTTGCCTGAAAACTCTATCTTCAAATCATTTGTCTCTCCGGGGTTTTGAGCTTTCAGCAGTTTAATAAAATGAGCATTTCCTTCGTGCGTTATTTCAAGCACCTTTCCGTCTTGAGAAACTTTGTCTATTGTTAATGGTGACTGTAAGTCTATCTGCAGAACATCATAGTTGTTGATTACTTTATATCGAACAACATTAGATCCTTTTATAGATTGAGTCTCTGGATTAACTGCAATTGATAATTCATATTTGAGCAGGTCCCACCATTCACGTTCTTTCGTGATGGAACCACGAAGTGAATCCTGGCGGGTATAAGCGTGTTTTGAAAAAAGCCCCTGGCTATAAGACGTGCTTACACTAAGAATAAGCAAAAGGATGATGACAAGTTTTCTCATGTTTAGGATTATTACGAGCTAAATGTAGATTTAAGAATACTCTTTATCAAACATTATTGCATCAGGAATTATAAATCTGTAACAATGTTGATGATGTAAATGATAAATCTTTTGATAAGGCATTCAACTCTCACTCATTACTGTTTACTTTGTAAGAGCAACAAAATGAAATCATTTAAGTAGCAAGATTATGTCTAACCTACAACTTATTATAGAAGAACGGGCGGCTAACATTGGCAATTTCATGGTGGGTCGTCTTCTGCCATTCAGACAAAAGAGAATGGTAGGTCCCTTCATTTATATCGACCACATGGGGCCGGTGTCTATGAATGCACGAGAAAATTTTGATATCCTACCACATCCACACATCGGTCTTTCTACACTTACATTTCTTTTTGAAGGAAGCATCATGCACCGTGATACGCTTGGTAATGCAGTAGAAATAAAACCTGGCGAAGTAAACTGGATGACTGCTGGTAACGGCATTGTGCACTCTGAAAGAACACCTGAATATTTAAGACATTCCGAAAAGAAAATGCACGGACTTCAGATTTGGGTAGCGTTGCCCAAAGCTCTTGAGCAGATGGAGCCTGAGTTTTTTCATATTACCAGTGATCAGCTACCTGCATGGACTGATGGTGATGTACATTACAGGCTGGTAGCTGGAGAAGCTTTTGGTAGAAAATCTCCCGTGCCAGTTTACAGTAAACTTTTTATGCTTGAAATAAAAAGTACCACAACGCAAACACTGAATCTCGGTCACGCACTCTATGGCGAATCAGGACTGTATATTCTGGAAGGCAGTATTGAGAGCAATGGTCATCACTATGAGCCCAAACAAATATTAGTGGCTACAGAAAGTTCGCTGTGTGAATTTGTAATTCATGCCAACACCACCATCTATATTTTCGGAGGTGAACCGTTTCCTGAAGAACGATTGATCTATTGGAATTTTGTTGCCAGCGATCAGCATTTAATTGATGTGGCAAAAGAAAAATGGCAGACACAACAATTTAAAAAAATTGAAGGTGAAACTGATTATGTTCCCCTTCCATTACCAAGAAAATAATTCAGTTAAATAATAAAAACCTTATAACTAATAACTCCGAGTAAAATAATCCACAACAAGAAAAATAATTGTGGTATTCTTTTTTCCATGGTAACTCTTGTGGCAGAAGGTTCAATGGAGTGATTCTTTATAAATTCTTCTTTCTCATTTCTCTGCAACTTCTGCCAGGTTTTAAACTCGCGCATCAGGCTTTCTTTGTTTTCAAACTGTTCGTGATGAAAAAGAATTGCCTGCAGATAAGAGACATCAAGCGCTCTGGCACTGGCTATCTTGCGCCAGAAATTGAGCAAGGTTAGTGCTAATGTCAGTAAGACACTAAAAGCTATAAACGTGAGCAGGTCAGCCTCATGATATGCTACAAGCAACGATGCAACAGAAATGATAATTGTTTGTGAGGTAAGAAA
Source organism: Cyclobacteriaceae bacterium (assembly GCA_035493595.1). GTDB lineage: Bacteria > Bacteroidota > Bacteroidia > Cytophagales > Cyclobacteriaceae > DATCRE01. The sequence goes on from DATJHZ010000480.1 coordinate 3,411, forward strand.
AATTAATCGATAGCCTTGCAACAGATTTTCCTGAATTTGCCAATGGCTTAAAACCTCCTCTTTTGTAATCATTTTGTAATCTATAAGCGCCGTTATAACAAATAAAGCTAAAATGATATGGAGACGCAACCTGAAAGAATTTGCCTTTCTTAAATGCTATTGATAGTATAATTCTAAGTCAAGTCTTCTGAACAGTATTGCAGATTGTTTTTCAATTTTGTTCTATAGATATTTCGGGTTGAAGTTGCGGAAATGTTAATGCCGGAGCTACAATAAAAAACCGAACCTGATGATTGCATTCCTCAAAGGAAAATTAGTACACAGAGACCCCACCCATGTGGTGATAGATGTAAACGGGGTGGGCTACCATGTGATAATCTCTCTCCAAACCTATTCAGCCATTAAAGAACAAGAGAATATTATGCTCTTCACGCACTTAAGCATTCGTGAAGATGCCCATGTATTATTTGGCTTTAGTCATGAGTCTGAGAAAAAACTTTTTCAGCAACTTGTTTCTGTAAGTGGGGTGGGTCCAAGTACAGCTATTGTCATGCTGTCATATATGAACAGCAATGAGCTGAAAAATGCTATTGTGCATGAAGATGCCGCCGCATTGCAGGCCATTAAAGGTATTGGTGGCAAAACTGCCCAGCGTGTAATTATAGAACTGAAAGATAAACTCAAAAAAGAAAGCTGGGAAGATACTCAGCCTACTGTTTCTGCAGGTCCGCACAATAGCTTACGGAGAGAAGCGTTATCTGCTTTACTTACGCTTGGTTTGCCTAAAGCGGCAGCTGAGAAAAGTGTTGATACCGTCCTGAAAAAATCAGGAAATACCGTTACCTTAGAAGATTTAGTTAAGCAAGCTCTCAAAAACTCTTAAGTACGTTTGGTGCTCTCTACTCGGAAGAATCAGTTTCTCATCGGACTGAGCCTGCTGCTAGCAGCATGGGTAGGGATTCCTCATGCCCAAGCCGAAATGTATTTTCAACAACGCGATTCAGTTAAAACAACACAAGATACGACCCGTAACAAAGGGCCGTACAAGTCTACTCGCAGACCGACATACCGACAAAATGACAGGTATGGTGATCCTTTCTCGAATTCAACCGGAGCCTCCCCTTTATTTTTGAAGGATCCAAGCAAAATGAAACTGGATGTAGACATCGATACATCCATGAATTATACCATTTATGAAAAGATCGGTAATCTGAATTACCGTCCCATGTCAACCATGTCTTTTCAGGAATTTAAACAGCAGCAGGAGCAGCAACAATTAAAGCAGTACTGGCAAACAAAATCAAGAGCAGCCGATGGCGAAAGCGCTGTGAGCGGCAGAGGTTTCACACCTAAAATATTTATTAGCCCGGTACTCGATCGGATTTTCGGCGGTAGTTATGTAGAACTTGTTCCCCGAGGTTTTGTTACCCTGGACTTTGGCGCTTCTTTTCAACGCACAAACAATCCTAACATTCCCGTACGGCAGCAACGCAACGGAGGCTTCCAGTTCGATCAGCAAATCAATATGAGCGTTGTTGGTAAAGTGGGCGAAAAACTTTCCGTCACTGCTAATTTTGACAACAACAACTCCTTTGACTTTCAGAATAATATGAAGGTTGAATACACAGGCTTCAAAGAAGACATTCTTCAAAAGCTTGAGATTGGTAATGTCAGCCTTCCACTAAACAACACGTTGATACAAGGTGCTCAAAATCTATTTGGTATAAAGGCCAAGTTGCAATTTGGAAAACTGAACGTCACTGCCCTCGCTTCAACACAACGAGGCAAGGTTTCATCCATTGATATTGGGGGTAATGGTACTTCTGGTGCCAGTGGCGGACAAGGTAGGCCATTTGAAATTGTAGGATCAAGTTATGATGACAACAGGCACTTTTTCCTGGGGCACTTCTTCCGTGATAATTATCAGAAGTGGATCTCCAATCTTCCTCAGATTACATCGGGTGTTAATATAACCCGTGTTGAAGTGTACATCGTGAACCGAAGCAATGACACGCAAACCCAGCGAAACATTGTAGGATTGATGGACCTTGCCGAGAAGAAAAGAATCTTTAACAGCAACGTTACTGCAGCTTTTGATTCTGACATTGCTGCAAGAAACAGCGCTAATGATTTATTCGGAAAAGTTACAGCGTTAGATAGGAACCCTGATGGTATCATCAATAGTCTTACAGCAATGAAACTAGAAGATGGTACTGATTTCGAAAAAATTGTCAGGGCAAGAAAACTGGCAGCTACCGAATATACATTTCATAAACAGCTGGGTTATGTTTCGTTAACACGAAAACTTGCAAGTGACGAAGCCATAGCTGTTGCTTATGAGTACACTTATAATGGAAAGGCTTATAAAGTTGGTGAGCTTTCTGAAGACTATGCTTCACTTACTGATGATCAGGTGATCTTTTTAAAACTTCTTCGCCCGCGTAAAGTTTTGCCTCGTGGCAATGGCGGTGTAATTATACCGATGTGGGACTTGATGATGAAAAATGTTTATAGTCTGAACGTTACACAACTTACAAAAGATGGATTCCAGCTTCGGGTTATTTATCGAGATGATAATTCAGGTATTGATAACCCTCAGCTACAGGAACCCTCGCTCTCCGATCGTCAGCTGATAGAAATTATGGGGCTTGATAAATTAAATCCTGTTAATGATCCTCAACCCGATGGAAACTTCGATTACGTTGAAGGTATCACTATCAATTCGGCGGCAGGGCTAATCATGTTTCCCTATCTCGAACCTCTTAACACGGCCCTTCGCAACGCATTTAAAGGTAAAGAGGATGAAATTGCGCTCATTCAAAAATATGTATACGATACGCTCTATCGAAGCACCAAAGCAGATGCAGAACGATATGCCACAAAAAATAAGTTCTGGCTTACAGGACTCTATAGCGCAGGTTCGTCCAAGGTAATTTCAATACCCGGCTTTGGTGTATCACAAGGTTCCGTGAAAGTCTTTGCGGGTGGTGTAGCCCTTATTGAAGGAACTGATTACACGGTTGACTATACGTTTGGCCAGGTGACAATGCTGAATGAAAGCATTTTAAGCTCCGGTAAAAATATCAGTGTACAATATGAACAAGCAGACCCTTTTTCATTCCAGACAAGGTCACTGCTTGGTACACGGCTTGATTATAAACTTAATGATGATATCAATCTTGGATCAACATTATTATATTACAATGAACGGCCTCTTGTAAGCCGTAACGCAGTTGGTACTGAACCAGCTCGTAACATTCAATACGGTCTTGATTTTAATATACATAAGAACAGTCGCATACTTACTAAAATAGTTGACGCTCTTCCATTCCTTCAAACTAAGGAAGTTTCAACAGTAAATATAAATGGTGAATTTGCTCAGCTTATACCAGGCACATCAAATGTTATTGATGGTCAAGGTACAGGATACATTGACGATTTTGAAAATACAGCAACACCCTATTCATTACTTTCACCTACAATCTGGAAACTCTCATCCATCCCTAAAACAGCTGATGATGTATACGGTTCGAAAGACACTCTTATAAGTGCAGGGTACAAGCGAGCTAAACTTGCCTGGTACACAATTGATAATGTTTTTTACAGAACGGGTGGTCAGTTTAGACCTAGCAATATTACATCAGCAGAAACAGAAGATAATCACTATACACGTCAGGTTGGACCACAAGAGATTTTTAAAAACAAGAACCGTACACAGGGAAATTTCTTTGAACAGGTTTTTGATATGGCATATTATCCTTATGAACGAGGACCATACAATTACACGCATAACATGTTGCCTGATGGCACACTCCCCACTCCTGAAAAAAACTGGGCTGCCATAACTACAGCAATCCGTACAGAAGTAGATTTTGATAAGGCCAATATTGAATACGTTGAATTCTGGCTGATGGATCCTTTCATCGATGGTCAGTATGGTAAAATATATGATGGGAAATTTGATTCGAATAACATCAGTGGAGGAAAACTGATATTTCAATTAGGATCAATATCAGAAGATGTAGCGCGTGATTCACGGCAAGCTTTTGAGAACGGTTTGCCTGCAGACGGAATTCCTAAGTTTGGCGATGTAGTAAGTGGCGCACAGCAAAACAACTGGGGTTATGTTACAACTCAGCAATTTGTATTAGGGGCCTTTGATAATGCGTCTTCAACAGCTCGTAAAAATCAAGACGTTGGCTTTGATGGATTACCCGATGAGACAGAAGCTGGGCTATTTGGAACAGGTTATACTCCACCTGCTGCGGCACTAGTCGATCCCTCCGCCGATAACTTCAAATATTACCTAGGAAGTGAACTCGACCGTGACAAAGTAGGAATACTTGGTCGCTATAAAAACGTTAACGGACAAGATGGTAACACTCCCATTATCAGTGCAGCAGATGTTATTACTCCTTCAGGCAGCACCATACCAGACAATGAAGATATAAATGCTGATAATACTTTGAGCGAACTGGAAGAATACTATGAATACCAGATCGAATTAAAAAAAGGACAACTTGCTACAGGCAAGAAATATATTGTAGACCAGGTAACAACAAATGGTAATGGTGATACACCATTAAAACAAAACGTAACCTGGTATTTATATCGCATACCTATACGTGATTTTGAAAGTCAATTCGGAAACCTCGAAGGATTTAAATCCATTAAGTATGCTCGTATGATTTTAACAGGATGGAAAGAACCTGTTGTGCTTAGAATGGCCAACTTCAGAATGGTGGGTAGCAAGTGGCTACAAAATTTAGGAAAGCTGCATGATGGAGGTCTTTATGAATACCCTGAACCGAAGCAAGATGATTTTACCTTGTCAGTAGTAAATCTTGAAGAGAATGCACAGGCCGATCCAAATGGTGTAAAATCACCATACGTTATTCCTCCAGGTGTTGTTCGCGATCGTGATAACACATCTACCGTTTACCGTCAGGTGAATGAGCAGTCTGTACAGATTTGTGTTGATGAATTACAAGATGGTGACGCTCGTGCTATTTACAAGAACGTGACCTTAGACATTTTTAATTACGGTCGTGTAAAAATGTATTTCCATGCCGACAGCAAGCTCGCTAAAGATGGTGAACTCTATGGTATGCTGCGTTTAGGTACAGATGCCGATCAAAACTATTATGAGATACAAGTGCCTTTAAAAATTAGTCACGTTACAAATCCTAACAATCCTGACAAGTACGAAGTATGGCCTGAAGAAAATAATATCAATATAAGCCTGAATGATCTGTACGAACTTAAAGCAGAACGAGACCGGGAAGGCGCGGCATTGAATATACCTTATCCGCAAACGGGACCTAGACAAGTAGGTACCCAATTAATTCGTGTGGCGGGAAGGCCTGATCTAAGCGCCATTAGGTTAATGATCATTGGTGTGCGCAATCCAACCAGCAGTAGTCCACAAAATCTAACGGCCTGTGTATGGGCTAATGAGTTACGGGTAACCGATTTTAACCGAACGCCGGGCTGGGCCATGAACTCTTCCATAAACCTAAAGCTTGCTGATTTTGCTACCCTTAACGGAACATTGCGCTATACAACTTTTGGATTTGGTGGAGTGAGTTCTAAAATTGGTGAACGTACACGAGAAGAGACAACGCACTATGATCTTTCTGCCAATGTGAACCTTGACAAACTCTTGCCAGGCAACACGGGTATTAAGCTGCCTATGTATGTTAGTTATGGAAAAAATATTATCAACCCTAACTATGATCCAGCCAACCCAGACACAAAACTTGGTGTAGCATTACAACGATTTACGTCTGACCAGCAACGAAGGGATTTCAAAAAACTCATTCAGGATCAGACCACGCAGCGAAGTATAAATTTTGTTAACGTAAGAAAAACAAAAGTCAAGCCCGACGCGCAATCGCATATCTATGATATTGAAAACTTAGCCTTCAGTTATTCTTATCGTGATGCTATTCAGTCAAATTACTCTATGAAGGAGGCTTTGCAGAAAGAGCATAAAGGGTCCGTTGCTTATACATATTCTTCAAAGGGAACTGGCGTCGAACCATTTAAAGATATCAAGTTCCTTAAATCACCGTGGCTAAAACTGATTAAAGATTTCAACTTCAGCTTGATGCCTGCTTCTATTGGTGTGCGGGGTGATCTTGAGCGATCTTTCAATAAAAAAACATATCGAACGGCGGGGACCACTCTGGGTGAATTAGGTACTGCTCAAACTTCTAACTACATGAAGTACTTTACATTCAACCGAACGTATAATGTCCGGTGGAATCTTACCAAAAGTCTGTCTCTTGAAGTGTCTGCATTGGCCAATGCCATTATAGACGAACCTGATGGCGATATTGATACACCTGAAAAAAGAAATGTAGTCATAAGCAACCTGAAAAAGTTTGGACGGATGAAGGCCTATAACCAGAACTTCACTGTTAACTATATGCTTCCGCTTGATAAATTACCACTTACAGATTTCTTAGGTGCTGAATATCGGTATGCTGCGAGTTATGCATGGAAGGCCGGACCCAAATACGACACTGCCACCAGTCTGAACTTTGGAAATATAATACAGAACACACGTGACAATAACGCCACAGGGAAAATTGATCTTACTAAACTCTATAATAAAATAAAGTTCCTGAAAGAACTGAACACACCACCTAAGCCAATAAAACCATTAAAACCTGGTGAGCGTGCTAAACAGCCAGTCGATACAACATGGCAAATGCCTCCGCTAATGAAAGGTTTCTTCAGACTACTGATGGCGTTGCGTTCAATCAATGCATCGTACACATTAAGCGAAGGAACTATCTTGCCAGGCTTTGATCCAAGTCCTAAACGATTTGGTATGGATGAAAATTACAACGCACCGGGTTGGGGCTTTATTCTCGGAAGTCAGGATCCATCTATACGCCAGCGTGCTGCACGAAATGGATGGCTCACTCAGGCAAGCGAGTTGACAAATCCATTTACACAATTCCAGAACAAGACGCTGGACATTAAGGGTAACGTTGAAATTTCTCCTGACATGAAAGTGCAGCTTAATATTCATAAAGAAAATACCACAGCATATCAGGAAATTTTCCGGTTTGATAATGGTGGATGGGCTTCACTAAATCCAAGCAGAACTGGTAGTTATAAAATCTCCTTCATTACCATAAGAACAGCATTCGATAAAACCAATAATGATAAGGACTCGAGGGTGTTTCATAAGTTTGAAAAAAATCTGGCAACCATGCAAACAAGGTTGGGCACAAAAACGGGTAGTGCAGATTTGGAAGGAACTTCACAAGATGTTGCCGTAGCGGCTTTCATTACTACATACACAGGCAAAGATGCCAGCAAGGCAAGCCTGAGTTCCTTCCCGAAAATTCCGATGCCAAACTGGCGTCTTGATTATACAGGGCTCACAAAGCTGGACATGTTTAAAGATGCCTTTCAGTCTATAACGCTTTCGCATGCATACTCATCATCATACTCTGTGTCCAATTATTCTAACTCATTGCAATATGATCAGTCTAACCTCATTGGCATCAATGTTCCTATAGAAGATTATAACAATGGAATCTATGGTACCGATATAGATGGTAAGTATGTTCCAATCTATGTATTGGGGCAGGTGTTTCTTTCGGAACAATTCTCGCCGCTTTTTGGCGTTAGTGTTCGCACCAAGAACAGGCTCACTGGTAGTTTTCAATACAAGAAGAAAAGAGATCTTGCGCTGAATATCTCAAACGCACAGATAACCGAAATTAATAGCAAAGATGTATCGCTTGAGTTTGGTCTCACTAAAAATAATGTGAAGCTGCCTTTTAAAATGCAGGGCGAAACTATCATTCTGAAAAACGATGTAACCTTCAGACTGAATCTTAGTCTTTCTGACAACCTTACGATACAACGAAAAGTAAAAGAGTTAAACACAGTAACAAGTGGTAACACTAACATTCAGATTAAGCCCAACATCAGCTACGTTGTTAATCAGAAGCTTAACATCCAGGCCTATTTTGAACGTACCATCAACGACCCCAAAGTTTCCAACAACTACAGGCGAACGTCAACCAGGTTTGGTATCCAGATCAGGTTTAGTCTCTCGCAATAATACCTGAAGAAGTACCCCATCAGTGCTTTATTTGTTCAGTTAAAATATTGGCTTAAGATTTCGAAAAATCCCCTTATTTTTGGGCGACTTTAAAAACTAAACTATGAATATTCCTGACGGATTGAAGTACACAAAGGACCACGAATGGGTAAAAATTGATGGAAATACAGCCTTGGTAGGCATCACTGACTTTGCTCAGAGTGAATTGGGCGATATCGTTTATGTTGACATCAGCAGTGTAGGTCAGGAAGTTAAAGAACACGAAATATTCGGAACAGTAGAAGCCGTTAAGACTGTTTCTGATCTCTATATGCCGGTTTCTGGCAAAGTATTAGAAGTAAATCCGATACTGGATGGCAGCCCTGAAAAAGTAAACGAAGATCCTTACGGCGACGGTTGGATGATAAAAGTAGAAGTTAAAGGTTCTACTGATGGCCTGCTGACCGCTGCACAATACAAGGAACTTATTGGCAAGTGAAGTGTTAGTAATTAGCCGCAATGGCTAATAGTAAATGTTGTCGCCATTAACACCTTAATCGACAGTAAAATGATTGAATTACCAGTTATATCAAAAGAAGAAACGCGCAGACGCAAACCAGATTGGTTGCGGGTGAAGTTGCCTGT
>DATJHZ010000481.1:0-21818 GCA_035493595.1 Cyclobacteriaceae bacterium
ACTTTTTCAACCTGATTGTGATCATTGCCAGAATGAAGCAAAACAAATCAGTACACGTATAGCTGCTTTCAGTAAATATGAAGTGTACTTTCTTTCATCAGCACCAGTAAAAGAAATCGAAAAGTTCTCTGTTACTTATAAGTTGAACACAACAAAGAATTTTCATTTTGCCAATACTGATGTTCAGGGTGTGATAGATTCATTCGGTCCTATCCCTGCTCCTTCTATCTTTATTTATTCTGAAGCTGGCGAGCAGGTTAATAAGTTTGAAGGAGAGATGGAGATGGATGTGGTTATTAAATACTTGTAAGTAAGTACTATTTCATTCTTGAAGCTACTGCCAGATATTTCTGATCCACACCATTAAAGCCGATCAGAAATTTATCTCCGCCGTCTTTTAAACGGGTTTTCTTTTTTAATTCTTCTACGGTTAATGGATAGTTTCGAGTTGTGATGTTGGCTTTGCCATCAGGAAAGAATTGCTTCAGTATTTTTTCTTCTGGTTTAACGAATGCCTCTACCCTAAAAATGCGACCAGGAAAATTCTCCATTAAAGTTTGTGATGTATAGAGATGAGTATTGGTATGGATCTTTGATAATCCAAACCGCTCACTTAATATTTTAAATGCACCTGCTTTAAGAATAGATGCATTGGGCTCATACAGAAATTGCAACGGAACTGAGGAGTTTGCTATTGCCTTTCGCTCGTCTGGAAATGTGAAAGAAAACGAATCTTGGTTCTCTCCTTTTATAATATTGATTGCCTTTATAACAGGTTCACCTGTAAACCCTTTTACGCAAGAGAATAACACCTCTTTACATTCATTGTCAACAGAAACAACGATAATACTTTTTACAAAGTTTAATTCTTTCAGTCCCTGTTGAAGATCAAGTAAAGGCGATGTTTTAACCAGGAGTAAATCTGTTCTTTCAAAAATAGTTTTTTGGAGAGCCGTTATATCTGGAATACAATCTGCAAGCTTAAACACTTTCTGATTTGCATTCCGCCTGGAAGGATCTATGAATATCAGGTCATAATGCTGTGTGTACTGATCAAGAAATTCTTCAGCAGTACAGTTTATATGCTCTACGTGCTTTGCTCCTAAAACATGATGATTATGTTTTGTGATAGTAAGAAGATCAAGGTTGGGTTCAATGTAAGTCGCTTTCTCAAATTGCTGACTCAGAAAATAAGTATCAACACCGAAACCACCGGTTAGATCAAGCATGTTCACACCCTTTGGTATCTCTTGTGATTTTATTTTAGCTGTTGCTTCAGAAGAACACTGCTCCAGATTTAAGCCAGGTGGATATATTATTCCTTGAGTTTTATAATAATGAGGGAGTTTGAATTTTGCTTTTGATCGGCCACTAATTTGTTCAACAACGAATGAAGTCTTGAGTCCTTCAATAGTGGTATGCTTCAACGATAATGCTTTAACATCATCATGTTCATGTTCATAAATAAAATTCTGAATGGCCGGATTAAGCAGCTGTTGAATAAGATCAATAGACATTGATACAATTTGCAAAATTGCCAGAACTAAAACCTATTCCTCAACAGGTTTTGTGCGGTAGTGAAGTTGAATATTGCGCAGCGCAGCAACAAGGCCAAGTCCTTGTGCAAATAATAATACAGGTTCAAAGTTTGCCAGATCAGCCGCGTAGATGATTACCATTAATGAACCAACAACAGTCATAATCCAGAAGCCAAGTGGCAGGATGGAAGTCTTTGTCTTCTCAGCATAGTACCACTGATAAATAAAGCGGAAGTTAAGCAACAACTGACCAACCGCTCCACAAAAAACAACAGGCTGAAGAAAGCTGCTGAAGTGAAAGTCTGCCGATAATGTTGATGATCTCATAAACATCCATACCAATGAAAGGATGGGAATAACAATGGCGCTGACTCTGAAGTATGAGGGCATAGGCGACCACGCACCTTCAAGCTGTAGATTACGAATGGTAATAATGTAAGCCAGGGCCTGACCTAATATGATTACAAAATCATTTTGAAGTATTCCGTATACAAGGAATAGAAAATTGGCTACAACACTAATTTGCCAATAGATAAGAGGGGAAACAATTTTTCCTTCTTTCTCAGATAGATACCATTGCACGAGCATGCGTATGCCAAAGAGGCCTTGTGAGAAAAACCCCACACCATAGATCCAATATTTCTGAGCAAACTCTAACATGAGGGTGCAAAGAAACTCAAAATAAATGAGAGGTATGTTATCTCTAAAATAATTCTATAACGCAAACGAATTCAAAGCTTAAATTGCGGCATGAAAAATTCAACCTTTGATCTTATTGTGATTGGTGGAGGTGCTGCTGGCTTCTTCGGGGCTATCTGTGCCGCGGAGAAAAAACCAGGGTTAAGCGTTTTAATCCTCGAGAAAACTACCAAGCTATTATCCAAGGTTAGAATTTCTGGTGGCGGACGATGCAATGTTACAAACAACTGTTTCGAGACAGCAGCTTTATCACGACACTATCCACGTGGAGAGAAAGCATTGAAACAACTCTTTAAAACATTTCAGGCACGCGATACGGTTGAATGGTTTCTATCAAAAGGTGTAACGATTGTTGCTGAAGAAGATGGGCGAATGTTTCCTATTACTGACTCTTCACAGACTATCATTGATTGCTTTTTAACAGAGGCTGAACGTTTGAAAGTAGAAATAGAAACCAGTGAAGGAGTTGTTGCCATTAAGAAAGAAGCTGAGTCATTTTCAGTAATCACACAATCAGAAACTACGTATTACGCTAAGAAAATTTTAGTTGCCACAGGCGGACATGCTAATCCAAACGCTTATCAATTTCTGGAATCAGTAGGACATGCTATTATCAAACCGATTCCATCGCTTTTCACTTTTAACGATTCAGTCAAAGATTTTAAAGATCTGATGGGCGTAGCTGTTCAAAACGCTGAAGTAAAAATTGCAGGAACAAAATTATCACAGGTTGGACCGGTTCTCATTACACACTGGGGTTTAAGCGGACCAGCTGTGATAAAACTATCGGCCTGGGCTGCTGAGCATCTGCATCAGCTTAACTATAACTTTACTGCATTGGTGAGTTGGATTGGTTCCTTTAAAGAAGATGACATACGAGAATATCTTATTAACTATAAAAGAGATCATGGCAAGCAAAAAGTATTTTCCAATCCGTTGTTTGGAATACCGCAACGATTGTGGTTACGATTATGCGAGCTAGCCGAAATAGAAGAGACAAAAATCTGGGCTGAGCTGCCTCAGAAGAATATCAACAAGTTAATGGAATCCATGATTCGTTGTCCATTTCAAATTCGTGGTAAGACTACTTTTAAAGATGAGTTTGTAACCTGTGGCGGTGTTGATTTGAAAGAGATCAACCTTGAAACCATGGAAAGTAAATTGATAAAAAATCTTTTCTTCGCAGGTGAAGTTACGAATATGGATGGCGAAACAGGCGGCTTTAATTTTCAAGCCGCCTGGACCACCTCTTATGTTGCCGCTCAGACTATTACTGAAATAATTAATTCGTAATTCGTAATTCGTAATTCGTAATTCGTAATTCGTAATTCGTAATTCGTAATTCGTAATTCGTAATTCGTTTATTCATTCTTTAAATTATCAACAGGATTTGTATAAGCCGCACGCAATGTTTGTGAACCAATGGTTAGTGCTCCTAACACCAGCAGAATTGAAACGCCGCTAATAATTACTGTAAAACTAAAAGTTGTGTGATAGGCAATTAGCTCAAGCCATAGATTATTAATGAACCATGCAACTGGTAAAGCAATAGCTATCGCGATGAGTAATAACGTGAAGAAACTTTTTGATAATAAAAATACCAGCGCACCATCTGTTGAGCCCAGCACCTTGCGGATAGAAATTTCTTTCAGCCTGGTTTCTGTTGTATAAGTAGCCATTCCTAATAATCCAAGACAAGATATTGTGATCGCCATGAAGGCCATCACTGCAATGATGTTTACGAAATCACTAAACATTGTTTTGTAAAATGATCTCACTTCCTCTTCAAAGTCAACATGATCAAGTTTTAACGATGGATTTACTTTTGTCCATGCTGCTTCAATTGATTTAACCGCATCTTCATGACTCCCTGAATATTTAACATGCATGAGATGAAATTGTTCCGGATCAAAGCGCAATGCCATGGGATCTATCTGAGACATCATTACCTGATGATTATAATCATGTACAACACCGATGATCTCAAATTGAGCAGAATCCTTTTCCATGTAAACGGATTGTCCTATTGCATCCTGTGGTGTATCAAAGTGAAAGGTCTTCACTGCTTTTTCATTGATTAGTATCTGATGTTTATTAGTCGGTTCCGCATTGAAATTTCGGCCAGCGACTAACTGAATATTCAAGTTGTCGAGGTAATTATTGTCGACATAAAAATAACTCATGCCATATCCTTCCTGATCGCTGAGGTTTCTTTTAAAACCATCACCATACGTCATGCCTGCGGCTGGTATGTGCGATGCCGCAGATGTATTCTGAATATTACTGTGCCTCATCAGCTCCGTTTGTAAGGCCAGATACGATGTACTATTCAGCTTAACATTAATGGTATGGCTCATTTCAAAACCATGATCAGCTTTAATGAAAAGTTTTAACTGATTAAATAAAAGCAACACGGAAATAATAAAGATCAGCGATAAAGCAAATTGACCAACGAGCAGTGATTTGCGTAAACCCAACCTTGAAAATAACTTCATCCCTCCAACATTCTTTAATACATTAATCGGTTGAAATCTCGACAAGATGGCGGCTGGAAAAAGTCCAGCAAGCACTCCAACCATTACGCTAAATACAAAGAAGGCAATGTATACATATATGTTTCCTGCTAAATCCCATTTCAGTACCTGAGCAAATTTCAAGTTGAGCATGAATGGTTTAAGCAGCATCAGAAACAGTAAAGACAGACCCAGTGAAAAAATAGAAATGATAACTGATTCTGATAAGAACTGCATAAAGATCTGAGTACGGTTTGCACCGCTGACTTTACGAACACCGATTTCGCGAGCTCTGGTAAGTGATCTTGCTATTGAAAGATTTGTATAGTTAAAGCATGATGTCAGCATCACGATCAACGCAAGCCCACCAAAGAAGTAAACAAAAATCATTGGCATAAACGGACCAATGGGATTGTTAATAAGTGGACCTGGTGTAATTGCTAAGATGTTCTGTAAATAAAATTTATACTGATGCTTGTCTTGTGCGCTATACTTATCGGGTTGATGTTTCCTTGCGATATCAGTAAGATGTACCTCGATATCATGTTTCGTTTTACCCTCCTCAAGCAATAAGTAGACCCAGCCTGTTGTCCAGTCACCCCAGCTTTGATCCTGAGCTTTAAATGTACCATCAGCCTCAAGACTTTTGATAGTAGCGAAGGAAGCCAGCGCTTCAAACACAATATGTGATTTCTGATCTTTCTCTTTTATAACACCTGTTACTTTATAGGTTCCGAGCTTACCTACTTTAATGGATTCACCAACCGGGTTATCCATTTTAAATAATTTCTTTGCTGTTTTATGCGTAAGCACTACCGAGTATGGTTCTACCAATGCTGTTTTTGGATTACCATACTCTAGCTCATATTCAAAAACATCTAACGCTGTTGCATCTACAAAGAATCCTCCTACAGGAATATTTACATCCTGGCCCTCCAGCTCCATCCACGAATTTCCAAAACCACGACGAATACGTACGGCTTTTTCAATACTCGTATAATTATCTTTCAACGCCTCACCCATAGGCAAAGGACACGTTGATGCATCCGGACCTGAGGGAGATCCATCACTATTATAATATTGCGTTATTACTCTGAATATGCGATCGCGTTTTGTGTTATAATGATCATAGCTCAATTGATCAGCTACAAGCATCATAATGCCCAGGCAAACAGACATGCTAATAGCCAATCCAAAAATATTAATGAATGAGAAAAAGCGATGCCTGATAAGGCTGCGCAGTGCAACCTTGAAATAATTCTTGAGCATAAAAGAAATGATTAAGAAGAAGGAAGGAGAATGAAAAATAAGATCATCACTAAATCATTTCACCATTGCAAAATGATTTAGTGATGTGTTTACAGGAAATGCTATTTGATTAAATCTTTCTTCACAATGAAGTAATAAATCAAAAAGCCAAATGAAACAGCCATCGCGAATAAACCATATGGCAATGGCGATTCAACATCTCTTGGAATGTACTCCATAATGATAAGAGATAATCCTGCAAAGAAAATAATCAACCCCCATTTCAATGAAGCAAATCTATTGTCTTCAGGATATTTCTTAAAGATTGCCTGGGTGTCGTCATTTACAAAGCCCTTGTCAATCATTTTCTTTTTTAGAATATAATCGGTGAGGGTGCGTGTAAAAATTACCAAACCCGCTGCCAAGGTACCGATAACTACCAGGGGCATTAAAACTTCTTTAAGTTCGTGATCCATAATATTATTGTTTTTGTATTACATTTTGATTCATACCGCGTATGACAGCGACCCGAAATCAAATGTTGCAGCTAGTAAAAAGTTTTTTCAAAATATCCCATTCAACACTTCAGAAGGTCATTTTATTCTTTCTAGAACTGCAGTTACAAAACGTTGTTTGATGTCATCGCCAAATTCGAAATACAAATCGGGTTCGATCAGTTCGAGCTCCATTAAGTTGAATATTCCATCAATCATAACACCATCAACACGTGCGTATAAAAGTTTCTGTGGTATCTGTTTGATGATGTTTTCGCCAATGGTGATGAGTTGTTTGTCGGGCTGTATCATCTGATACTTACCTCCATATTGACGTTGCACACGGAAGTCGCCGTCCTTGGGTGTCTTGACAACAGCGTGTGAGAATTGATCATTAAAAAAAATCATAGACAGCTCACCTTGCTGCTCGATCTCCGGGATGAAGGGTTGAATGAGCCAATCGTTGCCTTCCATTATCTCATTGAACGAGGCTTTCGTTAGTTCGGAAGTGTGAAAGGTTTTGGTAAGATATGAACCTGCAGAGATTGCGGGCTTGATGACTATCTTTTGCCAGTTTTTCTCTGTGAGTTTATCAAATGATATTGGTGATGATTTATCAGAGAACAACGTAGGGATGATCTGTACACCATTCTGTTGGAAATCGCGCAGGTAAAATTTATGCATATTGCTAAGAACAACATCTACCGGATTGAGCATGCGAACGTGTTGATCGCGCAAGGTATTCAGCCATTTAAAGAATGCATCGCTTTGAGTGTAGTAGTCCCACGTGTTGCGTATGATGAGGTAATCGTATTTTTTCCAATCGACCTCGGGGTCATTCCAGATAACGGGTTCGGCCGTGATACCATGATTGCGAAAGTGGGGGATTAGCGATTGATCTGGTTCTGTTAGGTTGGGTAAACGTTGACAGGTTAAGAGTGCTATTGTGGGCATCGTGGTTAATAAAGATTTGCCCGCAAAATAATTGTTTGGTTGAAAGAATATCCAACAATGATATAATTAGTTTTCTTTTATATCGTGCTCATCGCTATGACACAATTAATACTATTGAAAGCCTTTTAACAAAAATTTGTTGATTAAAAATTAATTACCTTTTCTGCAACATTGACAGTTTTGTGGTTGTCTAACCGCATGGTAATGGAAGATCAGGCGCTCGTATCAAAAGTAATAAGCGGAGATAAACAAGCCTTTATGTTGTTAATTAAACGACATGAAAGGATTGTTGCGCACATGATCGGACGTTTGATTAAACATGATGGCGAGCGTGAAGAACTATGTCAGGATGTATTTCTCAGAGTTTATGAGAAGCTTCATGAGTTTAGTTTTCAATCCAAATTATCAACCTGGATTGCAACGATTGCTTATCGTTTTGCAATTAATCATCTGCGTAAAAAGAAAATCCTATTGAGTGATATTCCAGAGGAAGAAAGCTTTACGAGTCATTTTGTTGAAGATGAAAACCCTGAAAGTATAGCATCTGAGCAGGATATGGATGCATTTGTTTTGAATTTAATTGATCAGTTGCCTGTTCAATATAAAACAGTACTTACCTTGTATCATGTTGAAAGCATGAATTACAAGGAGATTGGTGAAATAACCAATATGCCTGAAGGCACCGTAAAGAATTATCTTTTTCGAGCCCGAAATTTGCTAAAAGAGAAAGTAACGAAGTATCTTGGTAAAGAAGAATTGTTATGACCCACGACGACGAATTACAACATAAGATTGAGCAAGGAGATTTTTCCTCATTGCCTTCTGATAATATTGATACAAAAGCTTATCAGGAAATCTTCAGGGTGTTGAATAAAGCACCTGAATATATATTACCAGAGAACTTTGCCAATAAAGTAGTTGATCGCCTGGAGCATCAACATAAAAGAAGTATCTCTTTTGAATACTTCTGGTTTGGCTTTGGGTTTATATTATTGATTGCGTCTCTTGTTGTATCATTAAGCTATACATCTTTTGAACTAGACCTTGGGTTCATGAAGAGTCTGGCGCCACTTAAACATTTAGCACCATTTAAAGGTGTATTTATCTTTGGTGCACTCTTCGTTTTACTATTGAACTTCGTTGACCATCGGTTCATTAAAAACAAGAAAACGGTCTAATTGTTTCTCAACAGATGAGATAAACTAAACCCTGTCTTTTATTGCAGACAGGGTTTATATTTTAAACTTTTTTCGGAGGTAATTCAAAAGCTATTGCTTCGTGTTCGAAATGTCCTTTATGCGAACCATCACAGAAGGGTTTATTAGCCGAGCGGCCACAGCGACAAAGCGAAACCAATGTTCTTCCCTGCAAGCCATAGGCGTTACCCTGCATATCTACAATTTCAAAATCGCCTTCAATTTTTACTGAGCCATTGTTGTTAATGGTAAGCTTCGTTTTCGTCATGTTTATGATGGATTAAATATGTATCAAGGCAAAGATACACATGAATTATACTTTATCTACAGTGTAGGTACAAGCAGTTCTCTGATATCAACATTCAAAATATTGGCTATCTGCTTCAAATCCTTTAAATGCGGTTGAGTTTTATTATTGCAAATGGAGGCAATCGTATTTTGAGTTTTCCCCATTTTTTCAGCGAGGGCTTTTTGACTGATACCTTTAATCACTAGCACTTCTTTAATTCTATTGATCCTTTCCATTCAACAATTTATAAATCTCAAGATAAGCATATTGATATTGTGAATTAAACTAATACACTTGATGAGCACAACAGCTTCCCTATGATTTCTGTGAGCATTCTTACTTAAAAAAAGAG
Organism: Cyclobacteriaceae bacterium; assembly: GCA_035493595.1. Classification (GTDB taxonomy): domain Bacteria; phylum Bacteroidota; class Bacteroidia; order Cytophagales; family Cyclobacteriaceae; genus DATCRE01. The sequence continues at coordinate 9,284 of DATJHZ010000481.1, forward strand.
CCACCTAAAAGGCAGCTCTGAAAAAGGATACAGCTAAAATTTGAAGCTCTAGAAATACGAAGAAATTCCAAACTGAATACCATTTGTTGATGATGGCGGATTGCCAAGTATATCGCGTTGTTTCATGATTTTGTAATTCAGTCTTATAACAGTTTGTGAAGTGGGTCTGAAACTTATTGCAGGGCTTACGGCCCACATATCGTCTGCAATGTTTCCGCCTGTCTCTTTAAACTTTCCAACATTCCAATCGGTATACTCTAACCGGCATGCAACATTGAGTACGGCATTTTCAAAACCAAACATTTCTTTTTTCAAAACAGGTTGTATTATATCTGCAAAGCCACCACGCTGCTGGCTACCATACTGTTGTGTAAATGTGCCAGGCACATCAACCATCACCCAGGCCCACTCACCTACAATGCGTGTATTTACTTTTGGAAGTTTCGTGTTAAAATCTACTGCTATTACATCAACGCGTCTCTTGTGATCTAATACTACTCCATCTTCTTTGTACTTATTATAAATTCCTCCCATGTATGAAATACCTATCTCACCGATTTTATTATTTCGAGCTGAAATTTTTGAAGTAACTAATGGTTCTCCGTTGCTGCTCTCATCAAAGCGTTCGGCATTGGCTTTAGATGCTGGTAGAAAAGTTTTATTCTGCGTGTTGTTGATGATGTTGTCATCAAATCCATTGGTTAAATAAAATTCATAACCAAAACCCCAGTCTTTGGTGTAGTGCTTTCCATACAATCCAAAACCTACGGTACTCCAGGTTGCGGGTAACATTTGTGTCATGGCAACAGGTCTGTCTATAAACTCCCACTTAGGCCCATCATGATTTTGATTAAAGGCACCAATAGGATTCATAACAACACCTCCACGCAAATTCAGTAAAGAATGAAACGAAAAATCGAGTGATGCGAACTCAATGTTTACTTCACGACCACCTTCTTCAAATTCAATCTCAGAGAGAAACTTTATCTTTCTATGAATAGCAGAAGCAAGAAACATAGTTAGTCTGGGCAAGCGAAAGCTGTGTCCTTCATTTACGCCGTTCTGGCCAATAAAAGAATAATCCGCTTCAACGTATCCACCAACAGCCACAGGTACTTTGCTTACCGAAAGAAAAGGGCGATTGTAAATCGCATCCATGTTCATGGCTTTTGTGTACGAAGTATCTTTTGGTATTCGTTTGAAGAGAGTTGAATCAACCTGAGCGAGTACAGTGCTCATTGTTAGTAAAGAGAACAATATTATAATGTAGAATTTCTTCATTGGAGTCTGATTTTTAATTTGTTGTCAGCAATTGATGTTGAAAAGGTTCTTAGCGCTTTATCGGCGGGGCCATTTTGTACAGCGCCATTTATTTTGAACTCACTGCCATGAGCAGGACACTGAAGCCTGTCACCAAAAACATGAAGCTCTGTGCCCTGGTGAGTGCATTGCATCCAAAGAGCAGAATAGCTTTCTGGTGAAAGACGATACACGCAGATTGGAAACTGAAGCGAGTCGTGTTGTACCACAATGTATTTATGGTATTGCACCGTTTCATTTTTTATTATTTCAAAATCTGATAATGAAACCACGAGATCGCTATCTACAATTGGAGCATGTACATACTTTGCCGAAGCGCATGCCTCAAGCAATGCAGGTGCTATTAAAAGACCCAGACTGCAACGAGAACATGCTGTTATAAATTCTTTTCTGTTCATATAGCGCTACAGTGATTTCAGAAATTTAATAAGTGATTGTTGTTCTGCTTCGGCAAGCTCACTAAACTTAGCAGCGCTGGCAGCAGCCTCACCACCATGAAGAAGTATGGCTTCTTCTATACTCTTTGCACGACCATCATGAAGTAAAAAATATTCTCCTCCCTGAGAATTAGGAGAAAGACCTAAGCCCCACAATGGAGGTGTTCTCCACTCGTATGTTTTTGCACTTCCCTCTGTATATCCATCATCAAGACCACTGCCCATATCGTGCAATAACAAATCGGTATAAGGATGAAACTCTTTATTTGATAATGAACTGACCTCAGATGACCCTGAGTGTAAAGTTTGTCGATGACAGTTCTCGCATCCAATCTGCTTGAAATGATTTAACCCTTCTACAATTTGCGGGTCATTAGCATTACGCTGAATAGGAGCTTTTAATGTTTGCAGGTAGAAGACTACATCCTGAACTACATTTATAGAAATCTCCGGATCTATTTCCTTATTTGAAAACACATCGAATGGTTCGAATATGGATGTGATGCCAATATCCTGGTTATAAGCTCTTGATGTTTGCTGAAGTAAATTATAAACACTTGCTTTCTTACCGAAACGGCAAATGTATTTTCCATTGTTAGAGACAGCATCATTATTAACAGTGACATAGTTGGGTATTGAATTCCAATTTGGAACACCCGAAATGCCATCACTATTATCATCATTGGGATCTGCCATTGCTAAAATGTCAGCGTCAGAAACCAATTCTAAAAAACCAAGACCAGTATTAGCAGGAGGCGTAAACTTTGAAAATGTTGCTCCTTCAGGAATTTGTTCAGGTGTATAACCAGGTAATGCTCTGTGTTGTAATTGAGGACCGCCTTCATTCAAAAATTTATTGCCCGTTTCATCTACCTGTCCAAATCGGGTGAGTGTAGTAAAGGGGTGACCTTTACCATCACCTGCATGGCAACTTCCACAACTATTAGCAACGAATATAGAACCTAAGCCAGTTTCTGCGGTAAAAATCTGGTTATTGAAAGCGGCGTCACCAGCAAGATGTTGACGTGATTGAGAATAAGTAAGATTTTCCAGAGGTCCATCCAATAAAGAGTCATTTGCCGGAGTACCCGGCATTAATTCCTGGCAAGAGAAAATCATTACTGCGAGTAGTAAAAAGGCAATAATAGAGATCCAAATTTCTTTGAGATACATAATTTATACTTTAGATATGTAAACTTATAAAGTTAGAATGATCTAACAAATAACTTTGCACTATTTCTTTTATATTTGAAGGGTAATACATGGCTTATGGCATCACAAACCGAAGAAAACTACCTGAAAGCATTATTTACATTAGCCAACAATGATGGAGAGATCAGCCTTTCTGATCTGAGTAGTGCATTACAGGTAAGTACACCTACCGCCAACAGCATGGTTAAAAATCTTCATCAGCAAGGGCTTGTGAATTATGAAAAGTATAAGCCTCTATCGTTGAGCTCGAAGGGTAAAAAAGAAGCGGCTATTGTAATTCGAAAACACAGGCTTACAGAAATGTATCTGGTGCAAAAGATGGGATTTGGCTGGGAGATGGTTCATGAAATTGCTGAACAGGTTGAGCATATCAAATCACCGGCATTCTTCGATCGTATGGATGAACTTCTCGGCCATCCAACCGTTGATCCACATGGATCGCCTATACCAGATAAAAATGGTAAGATGAATTCAAGGCCATATCATAAACTAAGCGAGTGCAAGGCTGGAGATTCAGTGAAGCTTGCAGCACTGGCACATTCATCAGAAGAATTTCTAAAATACTTAAACACTAAAAAGTTAAGCCTTGGGTTGACTATTACCATTGAGTCTGTTGAATCGTATGATAACAGCATGATGATTCGTTATGCCAAGAATCAACGTGAAATGGTAAGCGCCGTAGTGTGTGAGAAATTGTTAGTGGAGAAGTAGATTATGTAGTTTCCTTTGTAATCCATTTTGCAACAACAGGAGCTTGATAGTTTTTCATTTTCTCCAATACTCCAGAGATGTTATCACTTGTGAGTAACATCTGTTGATTAATCTGTTTTAGAAATCCTGCGTCAACCATTTTCTGGATCATTTCTATTAATGAATTATAGAATCCATTAGTATTTAATATCGCTACAGGTTTTTTATGCAAGCCTAATTGAGCCCACGTTACCATTTCAAAAAGCTCTTCTAATGTGCCGAAACCTCCGGGCAATGCTATTACACCATCACTTAATTCATTCATTTTAGTTTTTCGTTCGTGCATCGTTTCAACTAAAATTAATTCAGTAAGTTCTTCATGAGCAATTTCTTTTACGCTAAGGAAATTTGGTAGCACGCCAATAACTTTACCACCATTTTGCAAAACACCATTAGCCACGGCTCCCATCAACCCAACCTTGGCACCGCCGTATACCAGATCTATTTTATTTTCGGCTAACGTTTTGCCTAGGAGATATGCTTGCTCTTCAAATATTTTATCGCTTCCAGAACTTGATCCGCAAAAAACTGTTACTCTTTTCATTATATACTCTATATTTTTAGCTAGTGAAGATATCTCCAAATCAACGCATCTCTTTTCAAGATTAAAACTAAGACGAATTGTTTTGAATTCAACGATGATAATCAAGAAAGGTTAAAACTAAAATACCTTTATTCTCTCCTGACATCAGAGAGAATAAAGGTATTGAATAAGTTTCGTGTAATCGATTAAAACCGTATCAGATTATTGCGCTGTTGCAGGACTTATTGTTGTTGAAACTAAGTTAACTGCGTTGATTGGAAAGTTTCCATTTTTTGCGTGTGTTCTCAAGAGTTCTTCGTTTTCAGCACGATAAATACAAAATAGTTTATCGCCTGTAACATAGCTTTGAACCCATTCTATGCCAGGTCCCATTTGTTTTAATACTGAACATGATGCTTGTGAAATGGATTTTAGTTCAGCACCAGTAAGTTTGCCAGCTCCTGGTATTTCGCGTTCAATTACATAAGTCTTCATTTCTTTTGTTTCCATCGTCTTTTTGTTTTCAGGTTTAGCAGAAGATGCTGTTTGTGCGAACGCTACTGATGAACTCAGCACCAAAATCAAAAGCAGCATTTTAAAAGTTGTTATAGTTTTCATAGGTTGTTGTGTTTAATAAATACTATGTAAAACTAGATGACTTATAAAGTACTGACTATCACAAACGAATCAATAAATAGTAAAAATGGTTCAAGACTAAATTGCTGCTTTAAGATAGGCCAGCGGTTGTAATCCGAATCTTTTCTGAAAACATTTGGTGAAATATGATGGACTGCTAAAGCCTGTATCAAATGTAGTTTGTGAAATATTACGGTCTTCATTTCGCAAGACATCAAGTGCCTGAAGAAGTCTGTACTCACGCAATAGTTCATTAGGCGACATGCCTGTTGTAGCTTTACTCTTCCTGTATAATTGCGGCTTGCTGGTTGACATGATTGAGCAAAAATCTGTAACACCAAATTGAGGGTCTTGCCAATTTTCGTGTAACGTATTAATGAGGATATCAAGAAAGTTTTCTTCAGGCGAAGTGAGCCAGCGTATGTTATCCTTATTTGCTGTCAACATTGAATCGTGGTCTTTATATAGTTTACGTACAGCTGCTGAAATTACTATTTGATTATCCTTACCGATGTTACACAAATATTTTGCGAGGTTAACAGTAGCACCGAAAATTACATTGTTCTTATTGACAGGAACACCAGCATGCAGACCTATGCGTAGTCCAATTAATTCTGATACTGCAGGTAGTCTTTCATGAATGGCCAATGAACATTTCACCGCCTGCATTGCTGATGCGAAAGAAATGATAAATCCTTCTTCTTTCAATTCTACTTCACTTCCTTCATGATTTCTTATTTGTTCGCGAATGCAGTTATTGTATATCAATAGTAGCGCTCGTGTTTTCTCCTTACCCAGTTTATACTGTAAAAGACGAGCATCTATAGTTTTGGTTGCCATAACAACCCGGGAGGCAGGATCATTGAATACTTTGAGATGATTGGGCTCGCTTACTTCTTGAAAAGTTTCCGGATCAGAAATTCTTCCCAGAAATGCTTCTACAACATTACTATCAACCTGAATGATTTCATTTGGAATAAGTCCGTGAGCGTTTTGATGCAATTCTCTTACAGATTCTTTGTCAGGAGCTTCGATGAGACAAAAAACACATCCCTTGTCCTCATCAATCCAATAGGTCATTGTTCGGCAACGGAACTCATGCTGGATTTTAACATCCATACTATGTGCATCGGCAACTTCTTTTGGAGTTACGCCGGGCACAATATGCAAATCCATAAAAATTGGCATAACAGAATCAAACCATCTAAGTTAACAATATGCTCTCAATTCAGTCTGGTAATTTTGATTCATTATATAATACAATTGATTCATCACATCAAGCAGCTCATCAGTAAACCAAGCCGAGATATATGGTTTGTCTCCAAGGCAAGAGGCTTGCTTGTTATAGTCCAAACAATCTTTTAAAGAAGCCCCTCTTCTCTTTCTTCTCACCGAAGGTCCGGGCAGATTCTTTATCTTTCTTACCAAAAATTTTCTCCAAAATTGTCTTATCTGATTTATAAAAATCACACGAAAGTTTTCGCTCCAGGTTAGCGGGCAGCTCAGGAAAACTTGAGCTACTGATATCGGCAAGTTCCTTATCTCCATTAACCTGTTGAAAAAAATTCGCCACAATTGGTAATGCGGTACTTGCTCCTTGTCCCAATGCTGTTGTGCGAAACCGAATCCGTTGATCGTCTGCTCCTACCCATGCTCCAATAACCAGTTTAGGTGTCATGGCCATAAACCATCCATCGGCATTAGATTGTGTAGTTCCGGTTTTTCCAGCGATATCATTTTCTACTCCATACTTCCAACGCATGCTACTACCAGTACCTTCATTAACTACACGCTTCAACATTTGCACCATCATCTTTGCATTATCTTCTGATAGAACCTGCTCACCAATTTCTGAATGAAAACTTTCCAACACGCTGTTGTTGCGTGAACAGATGGAAGTAAGATACCAGGGCTTAACTGCACGACCATTATTGGATATGCATGAGTAAGCAGTAACCATTTCCATGACAGATATATTCGAAGTGCCTAATGCAAGTGACGGAACAGGTTGCAAGTTGCTCGTGACACCCATTTTTTCTGCTAACAAAATTGTTCGATCAATGCCGGCCTTCTCAAGAGCATGAACAGCCACAGTATTTACAGAATAAGCGAGCGCTCCTTCCATGGAGTACTTCAGATCATAATTCTCTTCTGTATTTAATGGAGTCCAGTCTTCAGTACTCTCGTATGTTGTCTTTTCAGCAGAGATATAATCACATGGCTTTTCACCTTGCTCAAGTGCAGCAGCATATACAATGGGTTTGAATGTTGAACCAACCTGGCGTTTTGTGCTTTCTCGTACATGGTCAAATTGAAAGTAATTATGGTTTATTCCTCCAACCCAAACACGAATCGCTCCTTGTTGAGGATCCATTGCAAGTAGTCCGGCATTTAAAAATTTTAAATAATGCCTGATGGAATCTATGGGACTCATATCAACTTCTTTCTCGCCCTGCCAGGTAAACACATTCATAATAGAAGGCTTCTTCATTTCCTGAATAATTTCTTCATGCGACTTACCCGATTGTTTAAGACTTCTATATCGATCAGATTTTTTTATGGCCTCATCAAGAAGTGTTACATTGTTATGCCACGGATCAGTTTTTCCCCAGTGTCTTAAAAACGTATTTTGTAACAAGGTCATTTCTTTGGCTGTTGCTATCTCTGCATAGTTCTGTAATCTTGAATCGATGGTTGTATAGATTTTCAATCCATCGGTATACAGATTAAATGGTTCTCCTTTTTCATTTGTATGATTACTGCACCAATCCATTAATTCTTTACGAATGTATTCCCGGAAATATGGCGCTAACCCTGCATGATGCGTTATTCTGTTATACTTTATGATCAGGGGTAGTGCTTGAATCGAATCCAGTTTTTCAGACGGAAGTTTTTTATATTTTTCCATCTGAGACAACACCACATTTCTTCTTTCTTTTGAACGTTCAGGAAAAATTCGTGGGTTGTAAGAATGTGTTGCCTTTAACATACCAATAAGTACTGCCCCTTCATCAATAGAAATTTCCTTTGTTGATGTTGAAAAGAAACGTTGAGATGCTGATTCAATTCCATATGTGTTATCTCCAAAAGGAACAGTATTAAGATATAATGCAAGCAATGTATTCTTATCATAGACGTGCTCTAATCGCGAAGCAATAATAATCTCCCGCATTTTATTAATGAGCGTTGAGAATAACCAGTAATGCTTTCGTGGATATAGATTCTTTGCAAGTTGCTGTGTAAGGGTACTACCTCCACCAGAAGCATCACTTTGCAGTAAAATACTTTTGAACAATACACGACCAAGGCTTCGATAGTCAATTCCATTGTGATCATAAAAGCGAACATCTTCTGTCGCCAATAATGCATTCACCACATGAGAAGGGATTTGGTCGAAACGAATATCTGACCGTTCCTGAATGAAGTATCGTCCCAGCAAAACGCTGTCGACACTGTATATTTCAGAAGACACTGGATTCTCAACAAGACTTAATTCTTCACGATCAGGAATATTACCCAGGAGCCCACTCCAGGTAAGAAAAAGTAAGAGTGTTATAATTGTAAATATTAGCGCACCGGCAAATGCACATGTCAGTAACAACTTTCTAACGCGAGATTGTCGTTTAAAGAAGGAAAGAAGTTTCCGACTATTTTCTAATATTTTGCTAAACACTTTTATCAAATTCGTTCATACTAAATATATTATTAACGGAGAGAAAGATAAATGTTTTATAAGGAAGTCATTAATAGCGACCTGACTCGACTATCCTCGGCACGTTGATCTTTTAGCATGACAAACTACTTCAGCATAATTTATGATGAGATGATATTGTTAACGATTTGAATTCTGTCTGCTAAGAATTCTTTTTCACATATGCATTAGCTGCAACAAGTTCAGGTCTGCTGTTGTGCGATGATTCAGATATTGCCAGTAATTGTTTGTAATACACAACCGCTTTCTTGGTATCGCCTGATTTTTCAGCTGCCATAGCCGCACCTGCCACACCATTAAATCTGTTTGAATGTCTGCTTAGATCTGCTTCATACGCTATGAGAGCTTTTGCTGGCTGACCTATTTGCAAATACATATCTCCTAATAACTCTCTTGCAGGAATAACCTCGCCAGGCGTAACAGGATCTTTCTCTGTTGCGTCTTCCATATCCGCCGCAGTAGTCATAAGACTAATTGCATCTTCCTTCTTGCCTTCAGCTAATTTAATCCATGCTTCTGAGGCTTTAATTTGAATGAGTACAAAATTAGCTTTACGATTTTCCTTGGCGTCAACTAATTTCTGATAGCCGACCTGCAGCTGTTTCAATTCATCTTTCGCTACGGCGAGCTGCTTGGTGTGAACTGCTCCAAGTAGTTTGCCGAAACTTACATTTGCTTTCTCCCATTGAAATTTATCCCACTGAGAAATAGTAGAACTCAATTCAAGTTTTGAAGCTTCTCCCCAATTCTTACGCTCTAATGCATAGCGTACAGGCATCGAAGCAAATGAATAAGCATCTTTAAAGTTTTGCGGAAATACTTCAGTAATAGTCTTCAGGTATTTCATTTGTTCGAATGCTTTATCATCGTCTGCTTTCTGCAAATATGCATAGACCAAATAATCCATGCCGTGGAGTTCTTCATCCCAATGACCTTTTATGTTCATGTTTTGCGCATAACATTGGGCCGCAGCAATTGAGTTTATATTTGATTGTATCGATTCATCCCAAAGTCCGAGACGTGTGAAAATGTGCGAGGGCATGTGTTGTGCGTGAGCTGACGCTGATGCTATAGAAGCATATTTTCTAGCAGCAGGCAAACCTAATTCTGCAAGCTCAGGATAATCGTACGTGTGAATAATGTAATGAGCTATACCTGGATGATTGGGTTCATTTGCAAAGATTGCATTTAGAATTTCGCCTGCCTTCTTCTGATTTTGAAAAGTTTTATCTGTAGGATCGGCTGAAGCGCGAAGTGCCAACGCATAGAAAATAGCAGCTTCGTTGTCTTCTGGATATTTTTTATAAATATTCTCAGAGGCTTTTTCAAATTTAAGAACGCGGGTTTTATGATCAAGTGTTTCCCATTGATCATAGATCGTTGCAATGGCTTCCAGATAATCAGATTCTCGCGTTGATTTATCAGTAGTAATTGAGCGTGCTAATGTGATGACCTTGTAACCCTTTTGCAAATCGGTTTGACTTGGTGGTGACCACAACGGATGAAAGTTACACATGGCAACACCCCAATAAGCCATCACACATTCTGGATCTTCATCAATAACTTTTGCAAATACTTTTTCTGCTTCAGTGTATTCAAAAGAGTGCAGCAGGGCTGTTGCAAGGTTAAAATTCTCCTGCACTTTTTCAGAGCATGACAGACTAAAGGCTACTGTACCAAATTGATTTTTACCGGTGGTGCAAAGAGCAATATCACCACGGTTAAGGTCAAGAGATTTTAACTCACTTTCCAATTGCTTTTGATCTTTCTTTGCTGAGCACGAGAGTACCAAAACAATTAGAACTGATTGCGTAATTCTGAGTATGGGTTTCATCTTACAATAGTCGAGGTTTTTAGAGGTTGTCTTGAATCAATCCTTTTGGATAGAAAACCTTTATGAAAAAGGTATACGCCGTTAGCATTCCAGCTGCAACTGGTTTACTATTCAATATACCAATTAAGTTCGAGTTTATTAAATGAAGGAATTACCAGGGGTTGTTTTGCAATTTGCATCAACCAAATCCTATTTTAATCTGCAGTTTTCTAACTATTAAATTGACGAAGATGGTGGTCGGTATGTTTATAGGTATGATAGCCCACTTGTTCTTTTGTCATCCTCCCAAAGAATGGATGAACAAATTCGGGATTTGAAAAATGTGCATGCTCCTCAATGAGGGCAATCCATTTAGCTTTTTCAGATGCTATATCACCATCGACTTCTTTCACCTTAAGTTCAGGACTGGTGATTGCATTTCGCATCATAGGTTTGTCATCTTTTAATGAACTTTTCAAAGCCATTTTACCAAGCAAGCGACCTATGAATACTCTTTTACATTTTACTCTGCCTAATATCATCTCTTGCCATAATGTACAATGTTTCAACATCTGATAGATATTCATCTTGCCCCATTGGGCTGTACTATTTTCAGTAAGTGTATTGATTCTGTTAATCAATTCATCTCGTGTTGTCTTATCAAAAATTGTTTTCATGATTGCAATAATTTAAATCGCTGTTGATACAAATCTGAACTTCGCCTAATGCATTTTATACAAGCTGTGCCAACGAAAACCAGTTGCCCGAATCATCTTTGAATATTGCTTCAAGACCATAAAATTCTTTCTTAGGTGGTTTTGTGAATTCAACACCTTTTGCTTTCAGTTCTTCATAGGTAGCAAAAATGTCTTTGCTGGTAAAAAGCCCAACACCAAAAGCTCCTTTTTCAACAAGCTCTCTTAAGGCCTTAGTTGCATCATTAGACAACATGCCTCTGGTTAATGGAGTTAGGATAATTTCAAAACCAGGTTGTTCTGGTGGGCAAACGGTAATCCAGCGATCACCACCCTCCATCGGTACATCTGTTTTAATTTTAAATCCGAGTTTGTTCGAATAGAAATTCAAAGCACTGTCCTGATTAAGAACATAGATGCTTACGTGCGTCATTTGAGTGATCATGTTTTTGCGTTAAAGATTGTTTACGCAAAGAACAGTTATAAAATCAGATTCCTGTTTCTCTAAAATTGCTATTTTTCATCACAGTTGTTTTTTGAAGAATACTTGAACAGCTATGTTTTAATTTGCCCAACTTGGAATTTGTTGGTCACAAAAAAAGGCTGCTTAAAAAGCAGCCTTCTAAATCTAAATGGATATTCTTATTTTTTAGTAACTACATTGCTATCAAGAATTACTGATGTTTGTGCTAAGGCCTGTCCATTTATAGAAGCACCAGTCTGCATTGTAATACCTGTCATAGAAAGGATAATTCCTTCGAAGTGAGAAGTTGTACCAAGTGTAGCCTGACCTGCTACTTGCCAGAAAATATTCTTGGCTTGCGCACCTCCACTCAAGGTCATGTTCACCGCTGAACTTAGTGTAAGATTTCCTGAGATCTGGAATATCCAAACATCATTCGCGCCTCCTGAAATAGCAATACTAGAAGGTACAGTAACGTTACTTGTCCATTTGTAAAGACCTGGTGAAAGCGTTTTCCCTCCAATATTTCCAGCGCCTAATTCAAGGAAGTCAGGTAATGTACGTCCAGCAGCATCATTATAAGCAGTAACCATATTGTTGACAGTAGTTGTTAAGTTGATAGGTGTTGGTGCAGCCATGTCAGCCGCATACAATTTACCTGTAACCTGATCAGACGTTGCATAACCTGTTGCGTTTGTCAACGATAAACCTGTAATATAAGAAGTAGCCGCAGGGCTAAGACCTAAGTCGCCAGTAATGGTAGAAGTTGAGCTATTGTTAATGGCTGTCTTGGCAACAATTACATAATTACCCGCAGCACCTAAAACAACTACTGCTCTTGCTGTTGTAGATCCTCCTGTGGTGAAACTCAATACCGTTTTAGAAGTAAAAGCTTTACCTGCCAATGTTTTTGCTCCTGCTGTAACAGTAACGGTGTATTTCGTTAATGCCAAAAAACTATCTGTCGGAGTAAA